>CAJQPV010000001.1 GCA_905480305.1 uncultured Gammaproteobacteria bacterium
GCGCGTAACCCGCATTATCCAGGACTACTTTTACGATGTTCGGATCTGTGATCTGGTCCGCCTGTTCTATCGGATATGCCAGCGTAGCGACTGCTGCCTGAGGATGACTGGCGAGCCCTTCTGCAACCTGATGAATCAGGGTCGGGGGAAGCAACGGCTCATCCCCCTGCACGTTGACAACGATGGACTGGTCATCCCAGGCCATTTGTGCGGCAACTTCGGCAAGCCGCTCTGTACCTGATTCGTGCGCCGCAGACGTCATGCAGACGGTTGCACCAAAACCATTTGCCGCATCCTGGATACGCTGATCATCTGTCGCAACGATTACTTCATCTGCTCCGCTCTGCAGTGCCTGTTCATGCACATACTGCAACATCGGACGACCACCAATTTTCAGAAGCGGCTTGCCTGGCAAACGGGTGGATGCATAACGTGCGGGAATGACGACCTTGAATCTGGTGTCCATTAAAGATCGGCTCAGAGTTCCTGATCTGCCGGTATTTGCCGGGCCTCTTCTTCCAGCATGACCGGGATATCGTTCCTGATCGGATAGGCCAGACGGTCGGGTTTGCATATCAGTTCACCAGCTTCCTGGTCGTACACCAGGGGGCCTTTGCAAACCGGGCAAGCAAGTATATCCAGTAATTTTTTGTCCACGCTATACTCCTGATAAGGTTACTGTCTGTTGAAACCGCCGGCTAGGCAGGCACACTCGTCGTTGCTTGCAGCAGCTCGTCCAGGCGCTGGCAAAAATCCGCCGACATCTGCACTGTAACAGGTATATACCAGTCATTCTCACTGGCAAAGTAACGGCATTTTACCGCATCTTTTTCCGTCATGATGACAGGCTTGTCATCACCGAAACGAATATCCGTCGCCGTGAATTTATAATGATCCGGAAACACATGCTTATCCAGCTGCATACCGTGCTGTTCGAGTGACTGGAAAAAACGTTCCGGATTACCTATTCCGGCGACGGCATGCACCGCCTGAGCGCGAAAATCGTCGAGGGGTCGCCTGATACTGCTGTCCATGAGGCTGTGCGCATCACCCGGACGCATGCGCATGACGTGCTCCTGGCCACTGCCCAGACCGTTTATCACAACAAGGTCAGCTTGCTTCAGGCGTTTGGCAGGCTCACGCATGGGGCCGGCAGGGATCGAGAAACCCGTGCCGAAACGCCGGATACCATCAATAACGATAATTTCTATATCCCGTTGCAGCGCATAATGTTGCAGACCATCATCGCTCAGTATGACATCACATTCACTGTGCTTGATCAGTGCTGTGGCAGTTGCTACCCGGTCTGGCCCGACAGCCATCGGGCAGCCGGTCGCACCGGCCAGTAACACGGCCTCGTCCCCCACCATGGCCGGATCACTGTCCGGCCGCACCTGCTGCGGCCAGCTGCTCGCCTTGCCGCCATAGCCACGTGAAATAATTCCCGGGTGGTAGCCCTTTTCCTGCAGATATTCTGCCAGCCAGATAACCAGCGGCGTCTTGCCGGTTCCACCCACAGTAATATTACCAATGATAATGACCGGCAGCGCGACACGCTGGCTGCGCAGCAGACCGGCCCGGTATGCGTTGCGCCGTAACCAGACAACAATACGAAAAACCAGCGATAGCGGCGTTAGTAGCAACAGCCAGGGGCTGCGCGCATACCAGTAGTAGTCGAGGCGCTTCATTTCACCCTGAATGCCCGCAACAACAGACCGCTATTCTTCCTGCATACTGGATGTGGCCAGCGAAATCTGTGTCAACCCAAGCTGGCTGGTAGCATCAAGCGCAGTAATGACTGCCTGGTGTGGCGTACTGGCATCCGCACGAATTGTTACCGGTACCACCTTGCGGTCACCCAATGCCTTGCTGATGGCACTCTTGAGTGTTTTCAGTTCGGTATTCACCACCTGCTCTTCACCGATAAAGTAGCGTCCCTCTGCATCAATAACGATTTCTATCGATTCTTCTTCCCTTTCTTCGGGCGAAGCTGTGGCTTCGGGCAGTTCTATCTGGATGCGAGACTGATGCTCAAAGGTTGTAGACACCATAAAAAAAATCAACAGCAGGAACACCACATCTATCAAGGGTGTCAGGTTGACTTCCGGTTCATCCTCTCCTCCGGGTTGCAGATTCATACCTTGCTACTCCGAATCCGGGTCAGGTTTACGCTGCCCGTGCATGATTTCAACCATGGTGAGTGCCTCCTGCTCCATCTTCAGCACCAGCATCCTGACCCTGCCGCGAAAATAGCGATAGAACATCAGCGTTGGAATGGCCACCGACATACCGGCAGCGGTGGTAATCAATGCCTCTGAAATGCCACCGGCCAGCGCACCGGGATCTCCTACACCCTGGGTGGTGATGGTCGCAAACACCTTGATCATGCCGATAACCGTGCCGAGCAGCCCTAACAACGGCGTGATGGCTGCAATGGTACCGAGCGTGTTGAGGTAACGCTCCAGCTCATGAACGATATGCCGGCCGGTATCCTCAATGCTTTCCTTCATCACATCACGACTCTGGTGACGATTGATAATGCCGGCCGCAAGAATGGAGCCAAGCGGCGAACTTGCCTGCAACTCCTTCATATGCTCGTCATTCAGCTGATGGATTTTTTCCCAGCGCCATACCTGTGCCACCAGATTCTTGGGCAGCACACGCCGCACCTGCAGCGACCAGAGACGTTCAACAATGATTGCCAGCGCAACCACCGAACACAAAATAATCGGCAGCATCAACCAGCCACCTGCCCTCACGAGTTCTAGCACACTATCACCATCCTTTGTTTATCCGGAATCCGGGAACGAGCCAAATCATACTGTATTTAACGCGGCAGCCAAACAGCTGTTTAACGATTATTTTGCCACTGCCAGTAGTGCGGCTGGCTGTCCCGGTAGCGCTGGATTTCCAGCGCATCTGTATCCTTTGCCAGCACCACCGAAAGCGCACCGCCAAGGCCGGTCTGCGCTACGTTTGCATGGATGCCCGCATATCTGTCCAGAATCTCCGCTTTCGGGAAACCGTAACGATTTCGATAGCCACTTGGCATCAGCGCCAGCGCCGGATTGACCGCTTTAACAAAAGCGGGGCCTGATGATGTCTTGCTGCCATGGTGCGGCACTACCAGCACATCGACCACCAACCGGGCAGCTACCGACTCTAGCAGCTGCTGCTCGGCCTGGCGTTCAATATCCCCGGTCAACAAGGCTGATTGTCCGCCGGCAGACTCAATACGCAACACGCAGGAGGCATTATTTCCTGTCAGGCTGCTGTTCTCAGCCGGGCTCAGGATTTCAAAGTGGACACCATCCCAGTTCCACTGCTGCCCACGCCGACAGGCACCGGCATGGGCAGCTGGTATCTCGTCAGGCACACTGGAGAGGATACGCGTCGCGGGATAAGCCGACAGCAACGAGTTCACACCCCCGATGTGATCATTGTCACCATGGCTGACAACAAGTACGTCCAGACGCCGGACACCCCGGTGTCGAAGATAGGGCACCACCACCGCCTGACCGGTATCGAAAGAATCACTGAAACGGGGGCCGGCATCATAAACCAGCACGTGCTGCCGGGTTTGCACGACGGCCGACAAGCCCTGCCCCACGTCCAGCAAGGTAACCAGAGCCTCACCCTGTACGGGTGTCGCCGGTTTGACCAGAAACAAGGGGAGCAATAACAGCACACCAACCCATCGTGCCGGCAAGCCTAGCGGCATAAACAAAACAAATACCCCGAATAATGCCGGTATCAATGTCCATGCAAGTGGCTCGTGTTGATGCCATTGTGAAAATTGAAACCCTGACAGCCACTCTAATAACGGCCATATAAGGTCCAGTAACAGGCCGGCAAACTCCAGCAGCCACTCGCCTGCCGACTCATTCAGACTAAATACCAGCGTTCCGATGAGCGCCACCGGCACCACCAAAAAGCTGACCCAGGGAACTGCGACGATGTTGGCAAACGGTGCGATCAATGACGCCTGTTGAAAGAATATCAGCAACAGCGGCAGCATGGAAAATGCCAGCACTACATGCAGGTTCATCCATCTCTGGGGAATGCTCTGCTGCCCATAGCGACCGCTTACCATGTAAGCAATCATCGTCACTGCCCAGAAAGACAACCACCAGCCGGCTGCCAGGACGGATAGAGGATCAATCAGCAAGGTGGCAAGCACGGCCACACCCAGTGCCTGCTGGAACGAGGCGCAACGATCAGAGATCAGCGCCAGCGTTAACACGCTAATCATCACAAAAGCGCGACGCACAGGAATCCCGAAACCGGATAACAGGGCATATAAAAAAGCAATCAGCAGACCAGCAACCGCGGCTGCTTTTTTCGCCGGCATTCTCTCTGTGACAGTCCCGCAGCGCAACCACAACCGGTATGCCAGCCAAAACACCAGACCGGCAACCAGGCTGATATGCAGTCCGGAAATCGCCATCAGGTGGCTGGTACCGGTGGCACGCAGAACTTCCCACTGACCGGCAGAAAGTGAACTGCGATCACCAATTGTCAACGCGCGTATCATCGACAACGACGCGCTGTTTTTACCGGCTTCTCGCTGCATTAGATCGAAAGCCGACATTAATTGATTACGCAAATGGGCGATCGGTAAAATGCTATCGACTGACAGGCGCCGGTTACTCAGGGGATCCTTACGGATGTATCCGGTTGCCCGAATACGCTGCTGAAACAGCCAGCGTTCATAATCAAAACCGCCCGGATTGGAAAATCCATGCGGACGTTTCAGACGTACCGCGAACTGCCAGCGCTCACCTGCAACCGGGTCTAATCCGGTTGCATACTCGTCCAGACGTACTTTTGCAGAAAAATCCGTCCAGCCGTTGCCACTGTCCAGACGCTCGGCCGCAAATAAAAAGCGCAGTTGTCGAGCCGAAATCTGCCGTGGCATCTCAAGTACTTTGCCTTCCAGAATAACGGTTTTACCTTCTATTGCTGATGGCAGCAGTGGATGCATTGCAAATTCAGCGCGCAATGCCGCCCACATGAACCCGATAATCAAGACAGCAGGCAGGCGGGCAACCTTTACCCTGAGTAATGGCAGTACCAGCAGCATGACAGGAAAGGTCCAAACCGGCGGCAACCAGGGGCACCACTGGAGCGCCAGTACCCCCGCCAGAAAAGCAAGGGATATGATTAACATGTTCCTCCCTGAACAGTTAACGTTGTTCTTGTTTGTATGGCGGTGCGTACTGCACAGCTAAACTAATTTACCATCCTCCAGATGAATAACCCGGTCCATACGCTCGGCAATCATCGGGTCATGCGTTGCAACCAGCACACTGGTATCAAGTTCACGGTTCAATTCCAGCATCAATTCAAACGCCTGCTCGGCATTTTGACGATCAAGGTTACCGGTTGGTTCATCAGCCAGCACACACGCCGGTCTGGTAACCAGCGCGCGTGCAATGGCTGCACGCTGCCGTTCACCACCGGACATCTCGCCGGGTTTATGCGACAACCTGGAAGACAGACCTACCCGGTCAAGCAAGGCAGCTGCCTGCTGTTTTGCCTGTGCCGGGCGTATTCCCCTGACCAGCAGCGGCATCGCCACGTTTTCAAGGGCGGTGAATTCAGGCAACAGATGATGAAACTGGTAGACAAAGCCCAGTGTTTTGTTGCGCAGCCTTCCCAGTTGCACAGGTGACAGTGAAGTCAGCAACTTGCCAGCCATGCTGATCTCGCCACTGCTGGGCTCATCGAGCCCGCCAAGCAAGTGCAGCAAGGTACTTTTGCCACTGCCTGAAGCTCCCATGATGGCGATACGCTCTCCACTGTTGATGGTGAAATCAACCCCTTCCAGGATACACAGCGCCACGTCACCATCACCAAATATTTTACCCAGCTGGCGGCATTCAAGCACACTACTCATAACGCAGTGCCTCCGCCGGTTGTGTGCGGGCTGCACGCCAGGCCGGGTACAGTGTCGCAAGCAGACTTAGCCCGAGCGACACCGATGCCATTACCCAGACATCATTCCAGTGCAACTCCGATGGCACATCACTGATGTAATACACATCTGCTGCAAGAAACTCGACGTTAAACAAGCTTTCTATGGCCGGAACAATGGTTTCTACATTTAAGGCAAGCCCGACACCACCTGCCACACCCAGTGCCGTACCCATCGCACCTATAACAATACCCTGGATGATAAAGATCATCATGATTGAACCCGGCGATGACCCCAGGGTACGCAATATTGCAATATCAGCGCGTTTGTCTGTGACCACCATAACCAGGGTAGAGACAATATTAAATGCGGCAACTGCGACAATCAGTGTCAGAATTATGAACATCACGCGCTTTTCAGTCTTGACCGCGCGAAAGAAATTCGCATGTTGCCGCGTCCAGTCTTCTACGCGGTAGTCCAGCGGCAATTCTGCAGACAGGGCCCGGGCAATTTGCGGTGCAGCAAAAATATCGTCCAGCCTGAGACGTAACCCGGTAACATTATCATCAAGCCGAAACAGCCTGGCTGCATCCTTTATATGTACCAGTGCCACGCCACGGTCATATTCATACATACCGACCTCGAAGATGCCGGCAACAGTAAACCGCCTCAATCGAGGCATAATTCCGGTCGGCCCGATGGTTACCTGCGGCGCAACAACAGTAACAGAGTCACCGATACCGGCACCCAGTGCGATCGCCAGTTCACTTCCTAGAATAATGCTGTATTTGCCCTCTTCAAGCAGGCCAAGATCACCGCCATTGATGTGTGATACGACATCTGAAACATCACCCTCCATACTTGGCAGTACACCCCGCAGCAAGGCACCACTAACCTGCTTACCCAGGCTCAGCATGGACTCGCCACGTACGTAAGGTGCCATGGCTATAATGCGTTCGTTGTCGGCCAGCGCTTGCTGCATACCCTGCCAGTCCGGCAATTTCCCGGTGTAGGTGGTCACGGTTGCATGCGAGGCCATGCCGAGAATACGGTCCCTCAACTCCTTTTCAAAACCATTCATCACTGACAGCACAGTAATCAATGCTGTCACGCCGAGCGCAATGCCCAGCATGGACGTCATGGAGATAAAGGAAATGAAGTGGGTCCTACGCCGGGAATGCGTATAGCGCAGGCCGACGAAGAGCTCGAATGGTCGAAACATAGGCCGAGATTAGACCACATCTTTCGATGAATTTCGCCTGTTGTCGCGAATTAATCGTGTCGCACCGGCATCTATCGGTCTGCCGGAAAATGTTTGCTGTTAAGGCCTTGCCGCCACTAGTGCAACCGAGGCATGCCCGGAGAACCTGGCAGTTCCCCGGAAAAATCAGCCAAACCTGACTCCTGCCCCAATCGCTTGCGTAATGGCTGCACCATTCCACGTGACAGCCACGCTTCACCTGCGAATATTGCCGAGACTGCCTTGCACAACATGGATGTTATTGAGGCACGCTTTATAACGCCAAGAACGCCTAAAGACAGGATGGTGACCATTTCCTGCCGCGATTCATTTTCGATAATCATTAACGATTTGAGTGAAGGGAAACTGGCATGGATATCGCGCACCGCATCATGGCCCTCGTTCTCCAGAAAGGCCTCATCAATCAGCAGTACATCACTGCGTCCCAGCGCGACCCAGGCACCGGCTTCATTCAATCCGGTTGGCCGGGCGATCATATTAATTGACGGACAGTCCTCCAGCAGGTCAATGCAACCCGGGTAGGTCTCATCCCCAACGCAAATTACCGTTATATTTATTATTTTCATAAGTATATGTTTTTATGAGACAAACACAGCTTACGTCGTAAGCAGGACCGACACAATTGGACTTAAGTACCAACAATATACCGGCATAAAGCGGGACATTCGCTCCAAGCTGGCCGTGAAATCACTAATACAGCAAAAAACGTCTAAGCAGCTGCAAGCCACGGCCGATAACAGTAACAGCGCCTTGCTTGCAAATATGCCGATATATGTTCCCAACCCGCACACAACTCATCGAATCGACACGTTACACCTTGCTTGTTACTGCGGCCCTGGCATGCCTGCTGACGTACCGTGGATCACTTGCCGAGTCATTTCCCATGTCTGGCGAGCTACTAAACAAAACGGAACAGGAACATCCAGGTTTTGCCCAAGAACGCATAGCTAGCTGGGAAAAACTCATCAGTCACTATAAAAACAGCGGCCATCAGCAAAAACTGCATGTAGTTAACCGATTTTTCAACAAGATGAAGTTTGTTAACGACCGGGACCACTGGGGCAAGGAAGACTACTGGGCAACCCCGTTGCAGATGTTGACCAGCAACGGCGGTGACTGCGAAGACTATTCCATCGCCAAGTACTTTACGCTGCGGAAAATGGGTATCCCTGCTGAACATATGCGATTGACCTATGTAAAAGCGATAAAGCTGAAGCAGGCACATATGGTACTGGCCTATTATTCCGCGCCGGATGCGACCCCCCTGATACTTGACAACCTGGTCAATGAAATCCAGACAGCCACAAGCAGAGATGACCTGCAGGCTGTGTACAGCTTCAACAGCACGGACCTGTGGCTGGTAAAGCAACCTGGCGGTGAACAACACATTGGTCGCGCAGGTCGCTTAAGCCGTTGGCAGGAAGTGATTGCAAGAATCAGCAGCGAGCAGCTGTCTTACCATCAATAGCTACAGGGCAACTGGCAACTTCCCCGATACTAAACTTGATCAGACAACGGCCGATACCTAACTGACGAAAATGACGTAACACCAGCTCTACCTATGTTGCTAATACTAATGGCATTTTATTATCTCGCCTGGTTTGCACATCAGGGTAACCGCATGAAGCGAATGGTAACAGACTTAAACAGGGAACAGGACAATGCCAGCGAGTGACGCGCACAGCACAGCCAGTATTCTTATTGCGAGCGGCAATACAACGCTAACTACGCAGTACACCGAAATTCTCGCTGATGAATTTTCAAC
>CAJQPV010000002.1 GCA_905480305.1 uncultured Gammaproteobacteria bacterium
CAATCGTGCCCGGGTCAACTACCTTGCCACCCTGCGTCAAAACCTGCATGTTCTTTTGCCGCAGATACGCAGGGTCCTGCTTCATCTTCGGCAAGATATCCTTTGCCAGGATAGTGGGCGGAATAGTCCACGTCGGGTTCAACTCCAGGTACGTCATGTCCTCGCGAAATACCGGTGTCTTGCGATAGGGTTTACCCACCTGCGCTGGTTCGTCCCAGACTTATTCGCCGTTCCTAAACAGGCGCGCATTGAAGCCGGCAATATCAACAATCCCATAGGTTTCGGGAATGTCCTGCGATACCCAGCGGGCACGATCGAGGTTGACGCGTATCTGGTTTATACGGGCATCGACCGGCACGTTCATGGCGGCCAGCGTGCCCTTGCCGATAACACCGTCTGCCTCCAGGCCGTGACGCGACTGAAACTGTTTAACTGCACTTTCCAGCATCGCATCGTATTCGGATGAATCGTTTACCGTCGCAGTCAAATCACCGCTGGCCTGCAAGCGTTTGCGCAGCAACGGCACGCGCGCGTCCTGCATACCGGGCTTGAGCGTCTCACCAGCCGGTGTTGACGGCCAGCCACCAGCTGCAGCAATCACCGCATATTTTGCCAGCGCCTGCCGGAACTGTTTATACACCGGCAACTGGGTAATACGCGCATCCAGCTGCGCATTAAAATCTGCCGAATCAATCACTGACTGCAACTCAACCACCGGATCCTGCCCCTTGAACGAGCGCGGCATGTTCCAGTCCGCATCCAGCTTCCCTGGATCCACCTTGCCAAAGCGCAGGTGGTAGGCATACCGCGCCAGCGCTTCAGTCAACAGGATATCGAGATCCACCTGCCGGGCCTCCGGAAACTGCTTGCCAGAGGATAGCGCCAGCAATTTCTTGATTTCAGCGGCATGGTAGTCGGCGGGAACCAGGCCTTCTTCATGGCTGGACAAAATCCGCGCTGCCAGCACCCGGGCATTATCCATGTGTGCCGTCCAGGCCAGTTGGTAGTCACGTTGCCGGTAGAACTCGGGCAGAAAACTTTTGCTGCTGATGACCTCGCCTTCCAGGTTGAGGCTGCCGCGCTCTGCCAGCTGGTTCATGCGCTGCTGCAATAGTTGCTTGCCTTTCTCTGCGCTGAGCGCGCTGGATGCAAACAGGCTGTACACCAGCAAAGCTGCAATCAGGTATACTGCACCGCGATACCGTGACAGTGAAATTGAACTCATTTAGCCTCCGAAACAATTACCCATGCGTCAGTTGATCCGCAGCCAGACTATACCGGACATATCTGCTGAAAATGAAGCAGGAAGGAAATACATACCCGGCGGCCGGGGCATCGCATGGTCGCTGCTACTTGTCATGCTGATGCTGCTATTCAGCCGGACCACAGCATCATCAATCGACAGCCACAGGCAGCTGGATCTTTACCACACTCACACCAAAGAAAGCCTCTCTGTTGTCTATCATGACGGCAGTGACTATATCCCTGCCGCACTTGAGCAGATCAATAATTTCCTGAGCGACTTTCGCAACGGTGCCAAACACCCCATTGATCCCGCCACACTGGACATCCTGTTCAGACTACGCGCGCATTTTGGCGGGGCGAACACCTTTGAGATTATTTCCGCGTACCGCTCACCCGAAACCAACGCCATGCTGCGGGCAAAGGGCCGTGATGTAGCCAGGCGCAGTCTGCATATGGAAGGCAAGGCTATTGATGCCCGTCTGCGTAGCGTGGATACTGCAAGCCTGCGTGATGCGGCTATTGCACTGAAGCTTGGCGGTGTCGGTTACTACCAGGCGTCCGACTTCGTTCATGTAGACAATGGTCGCGTTCGAACCTGGTAAGCAACTGTAATAAAAAACCAATCACAGGAGAAACCTGATGTTAACCGCAGATCAATCAGCACCCGCCTTCAGCGCACTTAATCAGGCCAATGAAACCGTCAGCCTGGCGGATTTCAGCGGTCGTAAAAACATTGTGCTGTACTTCTATCCCAAAGACGACACCCCCGGCTGCACTATCGAAGCCAACCAGTTCACTGCCCTGATCGCTCGCTTTGACGCATTGGATACAGTGGTCATTGGCGTCAGCAAGGACGACTGCGACAGTCACCGGCAATTCATAGACAAGTTTGACCTCAAGGTAGAACTGCTCGCGGATACTGATGGAAGCCTGTGCGAGGCCTACGGTGTCTGGCAGGAAAAGGAGAAGAATGGCGTCAAAAAGATGAGTATCGTGCGCTCCACCTTTATCATCGACAAAGCCGGCATGCTGGCCGACGTGGAATACGGCGTCACAGCCGAGGGACACGCACAGGCGGTGCTGGACAAGGTCGGGACATTACAGGGATAAACAAGACAGGTCGTCTGCCCATGAAATACTACATTCGTCAAGGCGGTAAAATACTGGCCGTGCTGTTGCTGTCAGCCGCCGGCTCTGTGCCGTATTGTTTTGCCACTGTTGAGACCTTTACTGACGAAAGCAGCGGACTGATCTCCTGGAAGGCGCAGCATCCTGGATTCAGTCTGCAGTTTATCCAGTTGCTGCCGGACTATGTGCGTGCCGTGTACGGCGCCCGCGGCCTGCCGCAGGAAGTAGTCGAGCTGATGGCCGGTTATTGCGTATTTGGCACTATCATTAAAAACGAGTCAGCTGACGTGCTCGGTTACCGGGTTGCCGACTGGCACTATTTCACAGCGGACGGCCAGTCTCACCCGGTAAAGACCAAGACACAATGGCTCAAGGAATGGCAGGACATGGGCGTCGCCTTTCGCTGGTCATTGCTACCTGACGAACAGCAATTTTCTGCAGGCGACTGGAGCCAGGGATTCACCACGCTGCCACTTGCACCCGGCACAACATTCAAGCTCGGCTACCAGTGGACACAACAGGGCAAGACATACAATGGAACCTTCGAACAACTGCAATGCGCAGCGGACAAATCACCTGATGAATAAGCC
>CAJQPV010000003.1 GCA_905480305.1 uncultured Gammaproteobacteria bacterium
GATGCGCCTTCTCGACCTCATCCAGCAGGATGACGGAATAGGGTTTACGCCGCACCGCTTCGGTCAGGTATCCGCCCTCTTCATAACCGACGTAGCCGGGCGGCGCACCGATCAGGCGTGCCACCGAGTGTTTCTCCATGAACTCGGACATATCAATGCGCACCATCGCTTCATCGGTGTCGAACAGGAAATTGGCCAGTGACTTGGTCAATTCGGTTTTACCAACACCGGTCGGCCCGAGGAACAGAAATGAACCGTTCGGCCGGTTCGGATCAGAGAGACCCGCCCGGGAACGCCGAATCGCATCGGAGACCACCTTGACCGCCTCGCCCTGACCAACGACACGCGACTGCAATCCTTCTTCCATACGCAGCAACTTGTCTCGTTCACCTTCCAGCATCTTGGAAACCGGAATACCGGTCCACTTGGAAACCACCTCGGCGATCTCCTCCTCGCTGACCTTGTTACGCAGTAACTGCATTCCCTGCATATCGGCCTGATCCGCATTGGCTAACTGCTTCTCCAGTTCTGGAATTCGGCCGTATTGCAACTCGGACGCACGCGCCAGGTCACCGGCACGGTGCGCTGTCTCCAGCTCCATGCGGGCACGCTCCAGCTCTTCCTTGATATGACTGGCGCCCTGCAAGGCCGCCTTCTCTGACTTCCAGATCTCCTCCAGGTCCGAGAACTCACGATCCAGCAAATCGATTTCTTCCTGCAGGATGCCGAGCCGCTTCTTCGAGGCTTCATCGGATTCCTTTTTCAGCGCCTCGCGTTCTATCTTGAGCTGAATCAGGCGCCGTTCCAGACGGTCCATCGACTCCGGCTTGGAATCGATTTCCATGCGGATGCGGCTGGCCGATTCGTCGATCAGGTCAATCGCCTTGTCCGGCAACTGCCGATCGGTGATATAGCGGTGAGACAGCGTGGCTGCGGCAACAATGGCAGGATCGGTAATCTCCACGCCGTGGTGCACCTCGTAGCGCTCTTTCAGTCCACGCAAGATGGCGATAGTGTCTTCAACACTCGGCTCATCTACCAGCACCTTCTGGAAACGTCGTTCCAGCGCCGCATCCTTTTCGATGTACTGGCGATACTCATCCAGCGTCGTGGCGCCGACGCAATGCAGTTCCCCGCGTGCCAGCGCCGGCTTCAGCATATTGCCGGCATCCATGGCGCCCTCGGCCTTGCCGGCACCGACCATGGTATGCAATTCGTCGATAAACAGGATGACCTGCCCTTCCTGCTTGGACAGATCGTTGAGCACACCCTTGAGGCGCTCTTCAAATTCACCGCGGAACTTGGCACCGGCAATCAGCGTACCCATGTCCAGTGATAACAGGCGCTTGCCCTTCATACCTTCCGGTACCTCACCGTTGATAATGCGCTGTGCCAGGCCTTCAACGATAGCGGTCTTGCCGACGCCGGGCTCACCGATCAGTACCGGGTTATTCTTGGTACGCCGCTGCAACACCTGGATGGTGCGGCGGATTTCATCATCACGTCCGATGACCGGGTCCAGCTTGCCCTGCTCGGCACGCTCGGTCACATCAATAGTGAACTTCTCCAGCGCCTGACGCTGGTCCTCGGCGTTGGGGTCATCGACCTGTTCACCGCCCCTGAGCTTGTCAATCGCCTGCTCCACCAACTGCTTGCTGGCACCGGCCTTGCTGAGCAAGTTGCCGACATTGCCCTTGTCCTGCAACGCAGCCAGGATAAACAGTTCACTGGAGATATAGCTGTCATTACGTTGCTGAGCCAGCTTGTCGGTGACATTCAGCAAACGTCCGAGATCATTGGAAACATGCACCTCACCGGCGGTACCCTCGACCTGCGGCAGCTGGTCCAGCAGTTCGCTCAACCGGGAACGGAACAGGTTGACGTTGACGTCCGCCTGCGACAGAAGATGGCGCACCGTGCCGCCTTCCTGGTCGAGCAGCGCCGTCATTAAATGAGCCGGCTCGATAAACTGGTGATCGCGACCAACCGCCAGGCTCTGGGCGTCGGCCAGTGCCTGCTGAAACTTGCTTGTCATTTTATCCATTCGCATGAAAAATCGTCTCCGTCAGATACAGGAATATCTCTGTTAGGTGGGGTTTATTCGGACGTTTTCAAGCCCGGCGACCCGTACTCAGCCATTAAAAATTTGTAGGAGCGGACCGTGTCCGCGATCATGTCAAAAAAACAATCGCGGACACGGTCCGCTCCTACAGGAGAATCAATGCAGGGTGGAGTGAGCCGCGTAGATCAGCAGAATACCGGCCACGATCAATACTATCTGCTGCAAGGTCGCACTGCCTTCAACACGCTGATGCAGGGTTGGAATAAGGTCAGCCACAGCAATATAGATAAAACTGGAAGCCGCAATCGCCAGCACAAAAGGTAATATCGCTTCGACAGACTGCAAGGCGAACCAGGCCAGCACGCCACCGACCACTGTCGCCAGGCTGGTAAGAATATTGTAGAGAAAGGCACGCTTGCGACTAAAGCCACTGTGCAATAACACCGCAAAATCACCGACTTCCTGGGGGATTTCGTGCGCCGCCACCGCGACGCTGGTGACCACACCGAGGTGGATATCCGTCAGAAAGGCCGCCGCAATCAGAATACCGTCGAGGAAGTTATGCAGGCCGTCGCCCACCAGGATCATGGCCCCGGTCGAGTGTTCACGGCTCTTCTGGTCCGGCGCATGCACCTCGCAATGGTCAGCATGGCAATGTCGCCAGAGCACCATTTTCTCCAGCAGAAAAAACCCCAGCAGCCCCAGCAGAACCGTCATCGGAATAATATGTACATCGGTGTCGGCCACCGCACCCAGGGCATGTGGTAACAAACCCAGAAAGGCAGCACCCAGCAAGGTACCGGTTGCAAAACTCACCAGGTGCGGTAATAAATGATTGCGCAGGGACTCGCTCAGCACCAGAAACAACGCGGCCGCCAGTACGCTTAGCAGGCCGCCCAGCAAGCAAAAAATAATTATCCAGACAAGCAGTGGCATGCGGTTATCTCAAGCGTAAATGCGGCCGCCATCATACCCTACCTGACAGGCAGGAGAGTTGTGGCACGCGTTGCACCTTACTGATGCAGCCAAATCAAGGTCGCCATGCGGCCGGTTACCCCGCTGCGTCGATACGAGTAGAACCGTTCCGCATCAGTAAAACTGCAAAAACCACCACCGTAAACCGCGGTAACCCCGTATTCAGCCAGCCGTTGGCGGGCCAGATGGTACAAATCCGCAAACCATGTCCCGTGCGGATCTTGCCTGAAGGCGCCGGCCGCCGCCTGATCATGCGCCAAAAAGACATCCCTGACCTCGCTACCGACCTGAAACGCCTGCGGCCCAATCGCCGGGCCCAGCCAGGCCAGCAAACGTTCTCCGGGCTGCCCCATCGCCACGACCGCCTGTTCAATGACACCGGCCGCCAGGCCACGCCAACCGGCATGAACCGCTGCCACACATTCACCGGCCGTATCAGTCAACAACACCGGCAGACAATCTGCCGTCAACACCGCACAGACCACGCCGGCCTGTCGGCAATAGGTGCCGTCCGCCGCCAGTGCAGCCCCGGCAACCGCAGCATCAACCACTGCAGTACCATGCACCTGCTGCAGCCATACCGGGTCAGCAGGCAAATTGAGCGCCTGTCGCAGCCGTTGGCGGTTCTCCGCAACCGCCCGGGGGTCGTCGTCAACGTGGTCGGCCGGGTTCATACTGGCATAGCAACCCTGGCTGACCCCGCCCTGCCGTGTCGTGGTAACGGACCGCACCCGTGCCGGGGCCGGCCAGTCCGGTACGATCCAGTCAGGTGGCACTGGCGTGTTCACGGGCATCTTCACGCAGCACCGCGATCAGCTGTGCCATATCTTCCGGCACGTCCGCCTGCCAGCGCATTTCTTCATTGCTAATCGGATGCCTCAGGCCAAGCTGCGTGGCATGCAGCGCCTGGCGTCGAAAGCCCGACAAGACGTCCCTGAATGCGGCATCTGCACCTTTTGGCATGCGCAGCCGGCCGCCATACGTCGGATCGCCCAGCACCGGGATATGCTGATGTGCCATATGCACCCGAATCTGGTGAGTACGTCCGGTTTCCAGCTGCACCCGCACCAGCGTATGGGCGCGATAACGCTCCTCGACCCGGTAATGCGTCACTGCCTCCTTGCCACCGGACACCACCGCCATGCGCTTGCGATCAACCGGATGCCGCCCGATGGGAGCCTCGATACGACCACCGGCAGTCAGCACACTGTGAACCACTGTCAGATACTCGCGCTTCACCACCCGCGCCTGCAAGGCCTCGACCAGTCGTTTGTGGGCTGTCAGGTTACGCGCCACCACCATCAAACCACTGGTATTTTTGTCCAACCGGTGGACGATGCCGGCACGCGGCAGGCCGGCCAGTGATGCGTCGTAATTCAGTAATGCATTCAACAGGGTACCGGCAGGATTACCGGCTGCCGGATGCACCACCAGGCCGGCGGGCTTGTTGACCACCAGCAAGGCCTCATCCTCGTAAACCAG
>CAJQPV010000004.1 GCA_905480305.1 uncultured Gammaproteobacteria bacterium
ACACCCGCAACGGGCTGCCGGAAAAATCAGCCGGAAGAAATCCCGGCTACTGGCAGAAGTCATCAAGGAAGTACTGAACGACTCCATTGCACAGGGTGGCACCACCCTGCGCGACTTCGTCAACGGTGATGGAAAACCGGGTTACTTCAAACAGCAACTGAACGTGTATGGCAAGGCCGGTGAACCCTGCATCAGCTGCCAGGTAACGATCCGGGAAATACGCCAGGGACAACGCTCAACCTTCTATTGCCCCAAATGCCAGCCGTAACCCGTCAACAAGGAGTCAACATGCCGCCAGTCAAGCCGGTAATCATACTGTTCGCCACTGCATTGCTGGCTGCCTGTGCAAGCAGCGGACCTGCCACCCCCTTCGAGGATAGTTTTTCAACCGAGGTCAGTGCAGATGGCACCAAGTTTTTCACCTTTACGCGCCGGATTAACAAGGATGCAAAAATACAGGGCCACCGTCTCAGGGAGAAGGATCCGGACACCGCCTTGAAGAAGTCGATACAGGGAAAACTGGATAGCAGCGGCTACTGCAGGGATGGCTACCTGACACTGGAACACTATGAGGCCAATGGCATCACCCGCATCCGCGGTGAATGCCGCGATGGTGCCAGTGACAATGACCGCACACTGTTCCCGAACCAGCGCTGACTGACTCACCATGACCCGCTTGCTGCTCATTACCCTTGCATGCTGCGCCCTGACATCCGGTTGCAACAGCCTGAAACCCGGCACAGGCCCGCAACTACCGCCCTTTCCCGGCCGGCTGGTTGCTACTTTTAATGAACAACATTGCAAAGAGCCCTCAGGCATCGTGTTCTCAAAATCACGTGGCACGCTGTTTGTGGTCGGCGATGAGGGCGACATCTGTGAACTGCGTACTGACGGTACACTGGTTAACAAGGCGCGTATCCGCAAGACAGACCTTGAAGGCATTACCAGCAACCCGGTGACCGGCAACCTCTATGCGCTGGACGAACTCTCGATATCCATTCTTGAAATTAATCCGGACAGCCTTGAAGTGTTGCAGCATATTTCTATTGATCTTTTACCGGCACAATACAACCATGAAAATAAAAACCGCGGGTTTGAAGCGATTACCTTTCTGCCGAACCCGGGACAAGCTGCAAACAGCCGGCTATTCATCGCAAACCAGGGCCGCTCAGACAGGGCATCGGCTGCTGTTCATGAACTAACTATCCCCTTGGCAGACGGCGACAATGTCGCAAAAACATTACAGATCTTTGAGCAGAAAATAGCCGACCTGTCCGGTCTGCATTACGATGATAGCTCAGGGCTTTTGCTGGTCATCAGCGATGCTCACAACACGCTGTTACTCATGACCACGGAGGGAGACACCCATACAAGCTACACCTTGCCCGGAGAGAACCAGGAAGGCATTACGCTGGATGACGAGGGCTATCTGTATATCGCCGAGGACTCTGGCAACATCATTAAATACACATTCCCTGTCATGCCTGGATACCAAACCAGCAAGAAATCGACGCAGGCCACATGACGGACACCCGCCACCACGATCTGAAACAGCGCGAACGCAGCGCCTGGGTCTCTGTTGCGGACGGCTGGCGAGCGCGGAAAAATAATCCTGGTCCGTACCCGTGTATAATTAAGCGACGCCGGGTACTTTACGGCAGCGTCTCACGTTACGACCATTATTGAATGCTCTTTTCCAAAGGATTCTATTATGAAAAAACTGCTGATTTGCCTGCTCTCCCTGCTACCATTGCTGCTGTTACCGCTGGACTCCTCTGCCGACAAGGACAAGGGGCCCAGCGACCGCGCCTATGAAAAAGCCAACGACAATGCCAGCTTCAAACGCGATAAAAAAGACAAAGAGAAGAAAAAAAACAAGTACCGCGATGATGACGATGACGACGATCATCGCAAGGACAAGAAAAAGGACAAAGACAAAGACAAAGACAAAGACAAAGACAAGAAAAAAGACCGCCCTGACCAGGGCAAATGACATTAATACTTATCACCATAAAAAGCCGGGCTGTGCCCGGCTTTTTCGCTTACCCGATTAACACTTAAGCTTCACTGCCGCCCGAACAGACCAACCCGGGAATCACCGACTCCCCGTGGATCACTGGCTGCATATACCTGTCCGTTGCTACGGTCCCAGTAGATCGCCTGCATGTTGCCGTATCCGGAATCCAGCTGCTTCAGATTGTGACCCAGCGCAGCCAGGGCCCTGACACCATCCTCATCAAAGGCATTTGCCTCGTATTGCACCACGTCAGGCAGATACTGGTGATGATAGCGCGGCAGGCTCACCCAGGAATCCGGCCGGTTGCCGGCGGCATGATCAAGAATACCCAGCAACACCATGGTGATGATACGACTGCCGCCTGGTGTGCCCAGTATCGCAACACCCTCGTCACTCTCAACAAAGGTCGGTGACATACTTGATAACGGTCGTTTGCCGGGTTCGATAGCATTCGCATCCGCCCCAACCAGACCGTGAACGTTCGGCACGCCCGGTTTCGCGGAGAAATCATCCATCTCGTCATTCAACAACACGCCGGTCCCCGCTGGCACCACGCAGGCGCCAAACGGGTAATTGATGCTCAGTGTGGCCGCTACCCGGTTGCCCGCGCCATCGAGAATGGAAAAGTGCGTGGTATCCCGACCGCCACTCGAACTGTCACGCCCCGGCAGACTCGAACTTGGCGTAACACGATCCATTTGTATGGATTGCGCCAGCTGCCCGGCATACGCAGGGCTTGTAAGCCGCTTAAGCGGGACCGGGAAAAAGTCCGGATCCCCAAGAAAGATTGACCGGTCGCGGTAGGCACGGCGCATGGACTCGATAATTACATGGGTCCGGGACACTGAATCGAGCGCATGCAAGTCATAATTCGCCAGCATATTCAGCATCGCCGCCAGCGCGATACCCCCTGATGAGGGTGGCGCTGCCGAGGTAATGCGCAACCCCTGATACTCAGCCTGAACCGGCACTCGCTCTGCGACCCGGTATTGCCGCAGGTCGTCCAGTGTCCAGATACCGCCCTCGGCACGCACACCGTCTACCAGTTTGCGCGCCACCGGCCCACGGTAGAATCCGGCAGTACCGAAGCGTGCGAAGGCAGTCAGGGTAGCCGCTAGATCCGCTTGTACAATTCGATACCCCTCATCCGGAACCTCTCCGGCTTGCAGAAATATGTCACCGGCTTGAGAATCATTTTGCAGTGCCGCCTGTCGAAATTGCGCCAGCTTGCGGTAACGCGCATCGACCACAAAGCCTTCGCGTGCCAGGCGGATGGCCGGTTGCAAACTGCGGGCAAGCGGCAAGCGGCCATAGTAACGGGCAATGTGGTCCAGTGCAGCCGGTTCACCGGGAATCCCGGCCGCCAGCGCGCCATCCACCGACAATCCGGGCACCACTTCACCCGCGGCATCCAGATACATATCGCGGCTGGCAGCCAGCGGCGCCTTTTCGCGGCCATCCACCATCACCTCAAAGCCATCACGCGCCCGGTGCAATAACCAGAAACCACCACCACCGATCCCCGAGCTGTAGGGTTCTACGACTGCCAGCGCGGCACTGACGGCTACCGCGGCATCAAATGCATTACCACCATCGGCCAGGATTTCCATGCCCGCCTGTGTTGCCAGCGGATGCGCGCTGGCAATCGCCGCAACCGGGGGCCGATCAACCGCAGCGACGGCCTGGAAAAAACAACTGACAAACAGCAAAAAGGCTCCGCTACGGAGCCTCATGCTTAATCCTTGCTGATCAGCAATCATCCGCTGGCCTTTTTGCCGGTGAGCTTTTCATACTTGAGCATTAACGCCTCCTTGCTCTCGACGCGGTCCGGATCCAGCGGAATGCATTCCACCGGACACACTTCCACGCACTGCGAAGTGTCAAAGTGCCCGACGCATTCAGTACACAGATCCGGGTTGATCTCGTATATCTCTTCACCCTGATAGATCGCATCATTCGGGCATTCCGGCTCACACACATCGCAATTGATGCATTCATCGGTAATCATCAAGGCCATACTAAAATCCTGCAGGGAAAATCCGGGAACTCTTAAAGAAACGCGTCAAACAATAACCTAATTCATACGCCCGCGTAAGGCAGCGACAACCTTCTTGTGCACGAACGGCGTTACATCACCGCCGAGACTGGAAATTTCACGCACCAGGCTGGAGGAAATATAGGCGTACTGTTCAGCCGGCGTCAGGAACATGGTTTCAATTTCAGGCGCCAGATGGCGATTCATACTGGCCAGCTGAAACTCGTACTCGAAGTCTGACACCGCACGCAGTCCGCGCAATATTATCTCGGCCTGTTTCTGATGCATGAAATCAACCAGCAGGTTATCAAAACTGCATACTTCGACATTGTCGATATGCGCCAGTACATCACGCGCCAGTGACACCCGGGTTTCTATCGGAAAAGCGCCGCTCTTGTCAGGATTCACTGCGACAGCCACGATCACCCGATCACAGATACGCGAGGCGCGCTCCACCAGGTCGGTGTGGCCATTCGTGATCGGATCAAAGGTACCGGGGTAAACGATTGTATCCATGCCCTGATTATGGCCCATATCATTGATTTCGTACAGTTACAGGCCACCTTCCTGTATCTGCAGAATAGCCGGTGAGATGCTTCTCAGGCACGTATCGCGAGATGATAACCGACCTGCCCGGCTTGCTTGCTGCGGTATAGCTCCCAGCTATCCGGCAGCACCGGGGTCCAGGATTTCTCGGCTTCCATATAGATTCGCGCAGCGGCAGCCAGCCAGCCTCCAGCCTCCAGCAGTGCAATACAGTCCGGCAACCGCTCCTGGCGGAATGGCGGATCAAGAAACACCACATCAAATGGCGTTGCCGTCGCCGTCGCCGCCAGCCACTGCTTCACATCCTGTTGCACCACCTGCGCCGCAGAAAAACCCAGCAACTGCAACTGCTCGCACAGGGTACGCACCACAAGCGGATCATTGTCTACCATCACCACTTCGGCCGCACCACGGGAGGCGGCTTCAATACCCAGCGCACCACTACCCGCAAAAAGATCAAGACAGCGTGCATCCTGCAACAGCGGCCCCAGCCAGTTAAACAGGGTTTCACGCACCCGGTCAGGTGTCGGACGCAAACCCGGCACCGCTGCAAATGCCAGTTTGCGTCCGCGCCAGCGACCGCCGATGATACGGAGCTGATTGCCCTGCTGCCGAGGTTTCATGGGGCAGACATGATCCAGCCATGCCGCCCGGCAGTCAATGACTGCTGCATTAATAACCCGTCAATCGTTCAACCGTGTTTGCGTGCAATACCCGCCAGGCCAAATATCCCTGATAAAAACAACAGCATGGCTGGCGGTACCGGCACTGCAGCTGGCGGGATATCTCCAGGTGTAGGCGTATCCAATACTGCGAAATCCAGCAGGTTATCGTTCTGATCCAGCAACAGATTAAAGCGTGCCAGGCTATTACCCGCGACCACATCCGGTGCCGCACTGCCCTCGCCGGCAAACACCCCACCGCTAAAATCACCATAGCCGAGCGCGTCAAGTATCAGCGCATCATCGCGCAACACAATGGAGTCCGGGCCGTTCTGAAAGTCAACTTCCCTGACAAGATCTGCACCACCAACCAGGGTGGTACCGTCACCAATGTCATCGCCAATCAAAAATACGCCATCGGATGGTATCGTACCGGCCAGCAATATATTTCGATAAACATTTCCATCTGCACCGTTGATACCTTGTAACAGCCAGCCATCCAGCAAGGTCCCCGGTGGGCCAAACAATTCAACAAAGACATTACCGTTATCGGTACTGCCCGCATCGTAGAGCACCTCAGAAATAATCGTCTGCGCCTGCACACCTGCAAACGACCCCATTGCCATAAACGCCAGCAGCAACTGCTTGCTGCGTGTCCCGCACTTCCCTGTGTGATTCATAATCTTCTCCCTGTAATGATCCTGTCTGCATACACACCCCGCGTATGAGATCAGAGGTCGGGCTTCCGTGCCCAAGTCCGTTTCCGGATGTCCTGGAGAGAAAATTACACTGCAGCAAAGTGATAAACAGTCGGCAGAACGCAACACGGCCTGTCAGTTGCAACTGACAGGCCGCGTACGAATAGCTGCAGAATAAACGCGGACAGTCTGTGTCAGCTTTCTCCGCCGACAATGACCGTCACCATTGTTTCCGGAGAAACACGGCGTTGGTAGGCATCAATGATTTGCTCACGGGTAACATTCATCACATGACCGTTAAAGGTATCAAGATAATCCAGCGGCAGGTCGTAGAAACCGATCATATTGATATGACTGATAATTCCCGAGTTACTGGATATTCGCAGCGGGAAACCACCGGTTATATTTTTCTTTGAAGAAACCAGTTCCTCTTCTGTTGGTCCCTTGTCAACGAAGTCCTGCAGCGTGTCGCGCATAACTGCGAGCGCCTCGTCCACCTGGTCATTGCGCGTCTGCAATGACAGCAGGTAAGGGCCATTCTGCTCCATTGGCGAAAAATAGCTGTTGACACTATAGGACAGCCCGCGTTGCTCACGCACCTCTTCATGCAGGCGCGACACGAGACCGCCCCCGCCGAGCACATGGTTGCCGACATAGAGCGGGAAATAGTCAGGGTCGCCACGATGCATACCAGGCGCACCCATACGCACATGAGTCTGTGTTGACGGGTGCAAAATACGTTCTTCATT
>CAJQPV010000005.1 GCA_905480305.1 uncultured Gammaproteobacteria bacterium
CCTGACCGACAATGACGACATCAACCTGATGGTGTCTATTACCAGCAAACTGCTGGCACCGGACGTCCCTGTCATTTGCCGCGCAGAGTCGCATGATTCACAGGCCAATATCGCCTCTTTCGGCACCGACCACATCATCAACCCGTACGACAGGTTTGCCGAACGCTTTGCCATGATGTTTCAGTCACCCGGCATGTACCTGGTATATGAATGGATGACCAGTAGTCAGCAGGCACCGTTAACCAAATTTTCCGCACCCCCCAAGGGCACCTGGATAATCTGCGGTTATGGCCGTTTTGGCAAGGCGATGCAAAAGAGCCTGTCGTTCAAGGGCATTAGAACCATTATCATTGAACTGGATACGGAAGGCACCAACGCGCCGGAAGGCACTATCAAGGGACGCGGCACAGAAGCGATCACCCTGCATGAAGCCGGCATTGAGTATGCCGACGGACTGATTGCCGGTACCGACGATGACGGCAACAACCTGTCTATCATCATGACCGCATCACATCTCAACAAAAACCTGTTCACGGTTGCTCGCCAGAATATCAGCAGCAACGATGCCATATTTGCAGCTGCCGATATTGACGTCACCATGCTGCCGGGGCGCCTCATCGGCAAACAGATTATTGACATGCTGACGACACCCCTGCTGACAGATTTCCTGCACCTGGCCATCATGCAAAATGAAGAGTGGGCCAATCTGCTGGTCAGCCGGGTGGTCGGCGTCCTGACTGACCGGCCGCCGGAATCATGGGCCATCACTATTTCCACCAAGCAGACACCGGCGGTGACACAATCAATCAGAAGAGGCGCGACCGTTACCGTCAAGGATTTACTCACCGACCCGCGTGAAATATCCAAACCCCTGCCCTGTATAGCCCTTTACCTGCTGCAGCGGGACAAGCAGGAACGGTTACTGCCAACGGATGACATAGCACTACAGATTGGCGATCAGTTGCTGATCTGCGGCCATGAGAGCGCCGAGAGGCACATGCGCTGGACCGCCCGTAACATGCATGCCCTCAACTACATTTGCAGCGGCTATGACCGACCCAGCGGCAGCCTGTGGCGCTGGCTGTCAGCACGCCGTAACGGGCAGGCAGACAGTTAACCGCGAACATGGCACGCGAGATGCATTGTTTATGTTGAAACCACAGCAAACCTGCCCCTCGGCATCGCGGCAGGAACAACGGAGGTATCAGCATGAAAACACTTGAACTTCAACTAATTACCGTAGGATTGGATGATGGCCAGCAAGGTATCTTCGTCGGCCTGCCACTGCTTACAAAACAGCAGGCAGAAACTGAGGGCGCAGTAGAAAACATATGGTTTTCAGATATTAAGCAGGTGCCTGACAGCCTGACCATGGACGAACTGATGGAAATCGTGCGCAAGCAGATGTACGAGTGCATGAGCACCGTGCAATAGCCCTCAGACGTCATTTTTACGGCAAATCGTCAATAAGATGTCGCTCCAGCCCCTCTGTTTGGGCAAAGTCTGACGCAGGCCGTCAGCCAGTATCACCCATGAGGGCAGCAAGCCCTCATCTTACCAGCCTCTGCTAGAATGCTGGCTAATCAAGACAGCACCGGGACCTCACCCGGACCATTCGCTATGAAAATCTCGGTCATTATCCCCAGCTGGAACCGCGCTGACCGCCTCGCTGCCGCACTCGATTCGGTGCTGGCGCAGAGCCTCGCCGCGCACGAGATTATCGTGGTTGATGACGGCTCCACCGACAACACCCGCGCACTGCTGCAGCAGCATTATCCGGGGGTGCATTACCTGTACCAGCAAAATAGCGGCGTCAGCAGTGCCCGCAACACCGCTATCAAGGCGGCCTGCGGCGACTGGATCGCCTTACTGGATTCCGATGACCGCTGGGAAGTATCAAAACTGGAACGTCAGCAACAGGCCCTGCTTGCGCAGCCCGGTTACCGCCTGTGTCACTGCGATGAAATCTGGATTCGCAATGGCAAGCGTGTCAACCCGATGAAGAAGCATGCCAAATACGGTGGTAATATTTTCCACCACTGCCTGCCACTGTGTGTTATCTCGCCCTCTGCGGTCATGATTGAGCGTAGCCTGTTCGACGATGTCGGCCTGTTCGACGAAAGTCTGCCAGCCTGCGAAGACTATGATTTATGGTTACGTATTTGCGCAACATGGCCGGTGCTGTTTGTCGATCAGCCACTGGTCGTAAAGGTTGGCGGGCACGCCGATCAACTGTCACGGCGTTACTGGGGCATGGACCGCTTTCGTATCCAGGCGCTGGAAAAAATCCTTGCCGGCGGAATCCTTCAACAACAGCAGCACGCAGAGGCATTGCAAATGCTGCAGGAAAAACTGGCGATTCTGATTCAGGGCGCCGCCAGGCGCGACAACCGTGAGCTCGTCGATGAGTATCGCGAGAAACAGCGCCACTTCACAAACCTGAGCTGCATTGCCGATACAGCCTGACGCATTACCATGATTAATATCGTTACTGCACTGCCAGCCGAGGCGCGTCCGTTACGCGATCACTTCAAGTTATGCGACAAGCTGCAAAACACGGCATTCCCGCTGTATCGTAACGCCGATACGACATTGATTGTTGCAGGCCCGGGCAAAGTGGCAGCAGCGGCAGCAACCGCGGTACTGGCAGGCATTACCCCTGCATCAACAACAAGCGCATGGCTGAATGTCGGTATTGCCGGCCACGCACAGCATGCAATCGGTAGCGCCTTTATTGCCCATCGCATTACCGACCAGGCAAACGGCAGTCGCTGGTACCCGCCGCAAACACTTGACCGGTCTCTGCCCACGGAAAATCTGCGCACGGTCGATCTGCCCGAAGCTGATTATCCGGAAGATACGCTCTATGATACGGAAGCCAGCGGCTTTTATCCCGTCGCCTGCCGTTTTTCAAGCAGCGAACTGGTGCAGTGCCTCAAGATCGTATCTGATAACAACAAGCAACCGTCAAGCGCCGTCACTGCAAAACTCTGCAGCCAGCTTGTCACTGACCGGCTTGCCGACATCGAACAGCTGGTGCATGCGCTCAACAGCCTGGCGGGGGAATACAATCACTGGCATGCGCCGCATCCGCAACTGGCACAACTGACCGCACGCTGGCATTTCAGCGTCTCACAGCAGCACCAGTTGCAACAGCTTGGGCGGCGCTGGCAGGCACTCGCCGGCGGAGAATCACTGCTG
>CAJQPV010000006.1 GCA_905480305.1 uncultured Gammaproteobacteria bacterium
CATAACAGACAAACTATGACAGACCAGGACGAAAACTCGCTCATCGCGCAGCGACGCAGCAAACTCGACGCCATCCGCAAGGATGGCAACGCCTTTCCGAATGATTTCCGCCGCAACGCGGTTGCCGGTGAGTTGCATGCCGAGTATGACGATAAGGACAATGAACTGCTGGAGGCTGAGCCGGTGCGCGTCAATGTGGCCGGACGGCTGATGGCCAAGCGGGTGATGGGCAAGGCGAGCTTTGTGCAGCTACAGGATATGTCCGGCCGTATCCAGATATTTCTGCAGCGCGATTCGCTACCTGAAGGCCTCTATCAGAACTTCAAGACCTGGGACGTCGGCGACATCATTGGTGCTGAAGGTACGCTGTTCAAAACCAGGACCGGTGAGCTGTCAGTGCGCGCAGACGCTATCCGCATGCTGACAAAATCATTGCGGCCACTGCCTGAGAAGTTTCATGGTCTTGCGGACCAGGAAACCCGTTACCGGCAACGTTATGTTGATCTCATCATGAATGAGGTGTCGCGCAATACCTTTCGTATGCGCAGTCGCATTGTGCAATTTATTCGCGATTACCTGAACGGCAAGGATTTCCTGGAAGTGGAAACCCCCATGATGCAGGCGATTCCGGGTGGCGCGACGGCGCGACCTTTCTCAACCTTTCATAATGCACTGGACATGGACCTGTTTCTGCGTGTCGCCCCGGAGTTGTATTTAAAGCGTCTGGTGGTCGGCGGTTATGAACGCGTCTACGAGATTAACCGCAACTTCCGCAATGAAGGTTTGTCGACACGGCATAATCCTGAATTTACCATGCTGGAGTTTTACCAGTCGTATGCCGACTTCAACGATTTAATGGATTTGACGGAAGACCTGTTGCGCAGCATGGCGCAGGATTTGCTCGGCAGTACCCTCATTGAATATCAGGGCAGCCACTACGACTTCGACAAACCGTTTCACCGCATCAGTGTGCGTGATTCCATTTTGCATTTTAATCCTGAAATCACAGCCGCGGATGTAGATGATATCGAGCGGGCAAGGGCAGTGGCAGCGAACCTCAAGATTCCACTGAAAGACAGTTATGGACTGGGCAAGGTGCAGATCGAAATTTTTGAAAAGACGGTCGAAGGCAGACTGGAAGATCCTACCTTTATTACTGCATATCCTACCGAGGTGTCACCGCTGGCACGAAGGAACGATGACAACCCGTTTATTACCGATCGTTTTGAATTCTTTGTCGGTGGTCGTGAAATTGCCAACGGTTTCTCCGAGCTCAATGATGCCGAAGACCAGGCGGAACGTTTCCGCCAGCAGGTGGCAGACAAGGATGCCGGTGATCTGGAAGCAATGCACTATGACGATGACTATATCCGTGCGCTGGAACATGGCATGCCACCAACAGCGGGCGAGGGTATTGGTATCGACCGGTTGGTGATGTTATTTACGGATTCGCCGTCGATTCGTGATGTGCTGCTGTTTCCGCATATGCGTCCGGAAGCCTGATGCCGGCACTTTTTCAGAGGAATACAGATTGATGGATAAGCTCAAACATTTTCTGAAAACCTCGTTGCTGGGTGGCGTGGTTGTGATCCTGCCGGTTGCGATACTGGTGTCGGTATCGATATGGGTCTTTGATCTGATCGCCAGCTGGATCCAGCCGCTTACAAACATTGTTATAAAAGACACGCAAACCAATGAATTTATAGCGGCAGCGTTCGTTATTATTCTGATTATGACGGCCTGTTTTTTTGTCGGCATACTGGTCCGTACCCGGCTGGGCGGATTCTTCTATAACCAGGTCGAGACCCGAATACTGAAGCTGGCCCCGGGTTATTCGATGATCAAGGAAACCGTGCTGCAGCTGTTTGGCAGCCGCAAGGATTCGCCATTTTCATCGGTGGCGCTGGCACAGATTTTTTGCAATTCCACCCTGGCGACCTGTTTCATTACCGATACCCACGAGGACGGCAGCTATACGGTGTTTGTGCCGACCGGGCCGAATCCGACGTCGGGTCTGATCTATCATCTGCAGGGAAAGTATGTGCATCCGGTGCCGATCCCGGTACAGGATGCCATGCGCAGTATTATCAGTTGCGGTGCGGGTTCAAGGAAATTGATGGAACAGCATTGCCCGGACCTGATGCGGAATCTGCCGGACGCTTGATGTGGTAGCTAGATGTGAATTTCTGAGGACAGTCGGGTTACGTCCACGTACAGTTTCAGATGCTGACCGGGTTGCAGATATTTTCCCCTGGAGAGATTGTTCCAGCGACGCAAGTCAGTAATGCTGACACTGAATTTCTGTGCGATCCGGTAGAGTGAATCACCGTTGCGTACCGTGTAGTTGACTTTGCGGACGCGTTTGCTATCGGCAGATGTCTTGCCTTTCTGCCAGATCACCAGCTGTTGTCCAGGCCGTATCAGTTTCCCCTCATCCAGCCGGTTCCAGCGCGTTACCTGGTTTACCGTGACATCATATTGCCGGGCAATATTCCAGAGGCTGTCCCCCTGGCGTACCTTGTGCGTCAGTTTGCCACTTGAGTTGCCGGCGGCGGCCGGTTGCAGGTGTTTCGCCAGCGCCGTGTAGCGTGAGGCGTCCTGCACAGCGACGGGCACCAGCAAGTGTTGCCCGCTACGAATATTCGAGCTCTGCAAAACATTGGTATTTCGCAACACGCTGACCGTGGTGTTGTAGCGTGTGGCAATACCCGAGAGGGTCTCTCCCTTTTTAATCTTGTGTCGTACCCACTTGACGCGCTGCTCGTCCGGTAGCGCTGTGAGGTTTTCTTCAAACACGGCTGCCTGTGCCAGCGGGATAGCCAGCTGGTGCGGTCCGTCCGGATGGGTTGACCAGCGATTGAAGCCGGGGTTTAACAGGTACAGCTGCTCGATGTCGATAGCTGCGAGTTCCGCTGCTACGGCTATGTCCAGCTGTCCGCGGGTGTCGACAAT
>CAJQPV010000007.1 GCA_905480305.1 uncultured Gammaproteobacteria bacterium
TTCGTGCTCACCAGCCTGTTGATCGAACTCAAGCCCTACCCGGCCAATGGCTGGGGACTGGATGTCTATGAAACCGCGCACAGCGGCATTGCCTCGCTGATTTCCGTGGGTGTGTCGGCCGGCGTGTTGTTCGCGGTGTACAAGCTGCTGCCGCTAATGGCTGCCTACCTGCCCAGCATGGCGTTGATCGGGGGTGCGACTTTTCTGTTTTCCAACCTGATCGGTCTGAAGCAGGACAATGCCAAACGCCTGCTCGGTTATTCGTCCATCGGTCAGATGGGCCTGCTGACCCTGGCGCTGGCACTGCTGCAGCAACTCGATGCGACAACGGCACAACTGGCGCTCATCGTTGGCGGCCTGTTCGTCAACCATCTGCTGGCCAAGGCCGGACTGTTCTGGCTCGCCGGCCTCGTTAATCGAACGGCCCTGCATGACTGGTCGGCCATCGCCAAACGCCCGCTGCTGTTGCTGTTGCTGGGCATCATGATGGCGGCACTGGTTGGCTTGCCGCCCTTCCCGGGTTTCTTTGCGAAGTGGGAACTGCTGATGTTGCTGGGCACTGGCGGACAATACGGCTGGATTGCCCTGATACTGGTCGGCTCGCTGCTGGAAGCCGCTTACCTGTCCCGCTGGTTCAGCCAGGCGCGCCAGACCGAGACAACACAGACCAATGCATCACCGGCTGCCGTAACAGTGAGCTTCTGGCAATCAGCGCCCGTCATAATCGCCGCTTTGCTTCTGTTTGGCACTGGCTATGGCATGGCAACGACGATGAACGTTGCGGCTACCGCCATGTTCCTGCCACTGCTGGCCGGCTTGCTGCTGTGGCTGCTTGACGGCCTGCACGGACGCCTGAAGAACCTGCTGATGCTGGTGATTGTCGCCGCCGGCGGCTACTGGCTGACCAATGATCTTGCCGGCATCAACCGTCTGTTCAGTTACCTGTTGCTCGGCGGCGGCCTGCTCATCAGCCTCGCCGCCCTGTACCGCACAGATGTCCGCAAGGGCTTTTACCCGCTACTGGCAGTACTGCTGCTGTCGCTGGCAACACTGCTGGGGGCACAGACCAGCCTGGAATTTTTCTTCAGCTGGGAATTGATGACGCTGAGTTCCTACCTGCTGGTGACACTGGGCCGCCAGGGCATCATGCCCGGACTCAAGTACCTGCTGTTCTCACTCGGTTCGGCCTATTTCATCCTCGCCGGCTTTGCCGTGGCCTATGCCGCCACCGGCAGCATTCTGCTGTCCGACCTTGGCAGCAGCGGCAACGCGGCGGGTGTCGTATTCAGCCTGCTGGCAGCCGGCTTCGTTATCAAGATGGGCGGTTTCGGTGTGCACATCTGGCTACCGGATGCCTACGCGGAAGCGGACGATGACTTCACCGCAATGCTCTCGGCCGTGGTGAGCAAGGCCGGTATCTTCGGACTGCTGATCATTGCAGCACAGCTTGGCGTGCAATCAGATATCGGCCTGGACCCGGCCTATGTACTCGGCTGGATCGGCATCCTGACCGCCACCTTCGGTGCCCTGATGGCGGTGTTCCAGGAAGACATCAAGCGGCTGGTGGCCTACTCCAGCATGGGGCAACTCGGCTACATCGTCGCCGCCATTGCCCTGATGAGCCACCTCGGCTGGGTAACGGCCCTGTACATGACGGTTAATCACTTCCTCTTCAAGGGCATCCTGTTCCTGTCCATAGCCGGCATCGTGTTACGCACCAACGAACGCCTGATGTACAAGATGGGCGGTCTTATAAAGAACATGCCGTTCACCTTCACATTTACCATGATCGCAATCATCGCCATGTCCGGTGTACCGCCACTGACCGGCTTTGGCGGCAAATGGATGTTGTTCAACGCCCTGATGGAAAAAGGCTGGTACTGGATTGCGGCACTGGCATTCTTCTCCAGCGCCGTCGCCTTCCTCTATATGTTCCGCCTGCTGCAGACCGTGTTCCTTGGCCAGCGCAAGCTCGAACACGCAAAACTGCGTGAGGCACCGGCCATCCTGCTGGTCCCGCAGGTAGTAATGATCGCCGTCATCATGGTGTTTTCGGCGTATCCGAAACTGCTGCTGGAACCGCTGTCAGCTGCTGTCACACCGTGGCTGGGCGGTGCGCTGGTGTGGGACGGCTTTGCCCTGCAGGCGCATTTTGGCTACTGGAATGCACCCATGATCATGGCCGTCGTCGCCGGGGTGTGGATGGTGCCACTGGTAATCCTGCTGCTGATCTCGCTCACCCTGAAGATCCAGAAGGTTGAACAGTTCAATATTGTCTTTGCCGCCGAACGCCCGCACCGCCCGGAAGAAACACACTACGCCTACCACTTTTTCGCGCACTACGACCGCGCCATCGGCTTCCTGGTCAAGCCACACGCAACCGCCTTCTGGAATACCGCGGTCGAATGGAGCCACTCGCTGGGTGCATCGCTGCGTATTTTCTATAACGGCAACGGCCAGACCTATGCGCTGTTCATCCTGATATATTTTGTCGCCATGTTCCTGGTGAACGGGGGAATGCTGCTGTGATGCTCGAATGGTTCGGCAAGGTGGGCGACTTCTCGCTGACGCTGTTGATCGTAACCCTGTACGGTCTGCTGGTGGGCGCCTACATTGAACGTGTCATCGCCAAGGTACAGGGCCGTATCGGCATCCCCTACTCGCAGCCGTTCATCAACATCCT
>CAJQPV010000008.1 GCA_905480305.1 uncultured Gammaproteobacteria bacterium
CCTAATGCGATGCAGCAGTCGCTACCTGGCGGCAGTGCTTCTTTTGGCCATGCTGTGGGGTTGTGACACCCCGGTAAAACAGCAAACTACTTACGACATTGAAATTTGGCCGGCGCTCACCAGCGCCGTGAAGGTCGACCCGGTGCTGGAGGCAAAAGTCGCTGCATTGCTTGCCAGCATGACGATAGAGCAAAAAGTTGCGCAGATGATTCAGCCTGAACTGCAGCACTTCAGCGTTGAAGATATGCGTCAATATGGCTTTGGTTCTTTTTTGAGTGGTGGCAACACCTCTCCGGGTCGCGACAAGCACGCTGCACCCGCAGCCTGGCTGGCGCTTGCCGACGCCATGTATGACGCCTCGATGGATTCTACGGAGGACGGCATTTCAATCCCGACCATGTGGGGTATTGACGCCATTCACGGTCATAACAATGTCTTTGGCACTACGATTTTTCCTCATAATATTGGCCTGGGCGCAGCTAATGATCCGGACCTCATGGAAGAGATTGGCCGCGCAACAGCAACAGAGATACTGGCAACCGGAATACAGTGGGCCTTTGCGCCGACCGTCGCGGTACCGCGAGATGATCGTTGGGGTCGCACCTATGAGGGGTTCTCGGAATCCCCTGAAATAGTTGCCGCATACGGTGGCCGGTTGACCGAGGGTCTGCAAGGTGAGGTTGGCAAGGATTTCATGGATGAAGATCACGTCATCGCCACCACCAAACACTTCCTCGGAGACGGTGGAACAGGAGGTGGCATAGACCGCGGTGATACCCAAATCAGCGAACAGGAGTTATTCACTTTGCATGCTGCCGGTTATGTAAGTGCTATCCAGGCAGGCGCACAAACGGTGATGGCGTCATTTAACAGCTGGAATGGTAAAAAACTGCACGGCCATCGGTACTTGCTTACCGATGTATTGAAAAACCGTATGGGTTTCGACGGTATTGTTGTAACCGACTGGAATGCACACAGTAGCGTTGAGGGTTGCGATGATTTCAGTTGTGCCGAAGTAATTAACGCCGGCGTCGATATTGTTATGGTACCCGAGCACTGGCAGGAATTTATGCACAACACACTGGGGCAAGTGCAGTCAGGGCAGATTTCTCAAGCACGAATTGACGATGCGGTTACGCGAATTTTGCGCGTCAAGATGCGTTATGGACTGTTTCACAAGGGGCGCCCCTCAGACGGGGCACTGGCCGGCGATTATGAGCTGATCGGGGCGCAAGCGCACAGAGAAATAGCCCGCCAGGCTGTTCGCGAATCGCTGGTGTTATTAAAAAACAAGGCAAATATTCTGCCGCTAGACCGAAAAATCAACGTCCTGGTCGCCGGTGATGGCGCCAATAATATAGGCAAACAAAATGGTGGCTGGAGCTTGTCCTGGCAGGGTACCGATAATACCAATGCCGACTTCCCCGGCGCGAGTTCGATATATGACGGCATTAAAGAGAGCGTCGAGGGCGCAGGCGGCAGTGTTCATTTAAGTGAAGATGGCAGCTATTCGCAAAAGCCCGATATTGCGATTGTTGTTTTTGGCGAGAACAGCTACGCCGAGTGGCATGGAGATATTGATGATCTTGCATTTGATACTGCTGGCAAGAAAGACCTGAAATTACTCAAGCGTCTTAACGAGCAGGGCATAGCGGTTGTCTCTGTTTTTATTTCGGGGCGGCCGCTGTGGGTCAACGAAGAGCTTAATCACTCTGATGCCTTTGTCGCTGCCTGGTTACCCGGCTCGGAAGGAACAGGCATCGCCGAAGTGTTATTTAAAAAAGCAAACGGTGAAATCAATTACGACTTCAAGGGCAAGCTCTCGTTTTCCTGGCCCAAATCCAATACTCAATTTTTGCTCAACCATAACGACGACGATTACGATCCCCTGTTCGCTTATGGCTTTGGATTGACATACAGCGAGACCGACCCACTGCCTGACAATCTTTCTGAAGAGCCAGCCATCCAGTCAGAAACCGATAAAGTTATTGACCGGGTGTTGCCGGAATATCCTTTTTACCCGGGCAGGTGAAGGGCCAGCCATGTTGCCCGTTTCAATGCAGGGCACCGGGCGGCAGTGTTTGGCGAGAACAGCGTGGACTGACTTGCCGAGCTGAACACGCGCTTCAGCTGGTCGCTGAATTCGCGGGTAAAGTCAGCGCATTCAAGACGCTGAAAAAGTAACGCGGCTAGTTTTCGACATGAAATGGCACGTTATGCGCTACGGCTCCGCCTTGTCCATCATAGGCCGTAACAAACAGACGATAGCCACCCTCACTTTGCGGGGCCTTAATGGTTATTTTACTGGTTCCCTGTCCAGCTACAATGGCATCGGGAAAAGAAGGCGGGGCAGCTTCCTTATCGCCGCCTTGCTTGCGATCGGTACTTTCTGCACGGATATCCCACACATAACGCAGTTCATCACCTTCCCGGTCGACGATATCAACTTCGGCATGGGATTTACTGCCGGCCTTGATACTTTTGAAGGCAAGCGGTGATTCCAGAGAAATGAGTTTTGGCGTGCGATTTTCCGGCCATGTCCCGGACCATGCATAGGCCATGGCATCCACGCGCGGAGTCCTTTCGCCAGACTTCAAAAACATGCCATACCAGGTGGCGGTCGCTTCCTGCTTTTGCCCCCAGTAGAAAACATGGGAGCCCAAATTCCTTCCTTTATTTTCATCACGATCAGTCATGTAAGTCGTGTAGGTCACTACGGCCTTGGTACTGGGATCAGGTTCTATCGGCGCGCCCCAGCTGGTTGCAGGCTCTTCCCAGGCTCCAGGCAAGCCAAACTCGGTCAGCATGTAGGGGCCTTTCCAGCCCGCATTGATCAATTCCTGCCCTGAGCCAGCCGCACTGCCGTAGGCATTAACACCCAGAATATCGAGATTGGGGTAGTACTGCAGGATGCCCTCAACTTTTGACTCCTGAACTCCGGCAATAACTGTCATTACCGGATGATCCTGATCCAGTTCTTTGATGATACCGGCCAGATGGTTCAATTCCTTCCAGATTGGTACAGGATTCGCTTCGGGCCCAAAGCCTTCCATCTCATTACCCAGACTCCAGACCAACAGTGCGGGATGATCCTTGTATTTCACCACGGCATCTCGCACCCGTTTTCTCTGAGCTTCAACGCTTGCCGCATTGGAATAGTCGAAGCCATGGCGCTCGTGTTCTACCCAGAAGCCGACGGCAACTGAAATACCTGCTTCGTGGGCACGATCCAGCAACAGTTTTCCATCAACCACTTCCTCAAGCTGCTCTATGCCCCAGGTTCGAATTGAATTACCTCCAGATGCTGCAAGTAATTCAAGCTGCTCATGCCCGCCCGCACCCTTTACGAAATAAGGCTCGCCATTACGCATTAGCGTGAAGCTGCCATCAGGATTACTGACAACCTCCACCTTGCTACCTGTGGAGGCTGCGGCGGGTTTTTTCGAAGTCGGCGCAGGTGTCGCTACATCCCTGGCAGTCTCCGCAGACGCCGTCAACACAGGTGTAAAGAATTGACTACCTGACGCGCTCGCTACATTGGTACCAAGCAAAAGCACAACAATGAAACAGCTTTTTATTCGACACATGTGCCACTCCTGGAATTGGAAAATTGTTTCTCTAGAAATCGCCTTCCTTTTTAGCTGCCAGTATTATAATTTTCTGCTTGGCCGCAGTGGCCGGAGACCAAAACCAGCCTTTCGGATCCCAGGCTTGGGCGTAAGAAAACTCCTCCGCGACCACCTTGTAGGCGGCCAGGGCTTCGGCATTCTTGTTTAGTTTCACCAGGGCTTCACCCCTTATGAAATAACAGGTGCCTACATCATTCAGCGCCCAATAATCGTGCTCCTTACCCTTCGGCGCTTTTGCCGACAATGAGGCTTGCATCTTCTTTGCTTCCTCTTCGTAAAGCTCCGAACATTTTTCAGTATACGCCACAGCATCAGCATACTCGCCTGCACCCAGGGCATCCCAGGCTTTCACCATAACGGTGACTGATGTGTGGTCACCGTAATCCAGCGTATCTCCGCCGGGCTGCTGTGCCATTGCTGTTGCTACAAAACCCAACATTATTAGTAACGATATGATTGTTTTCATCAAGAATCTCCTCTGAAGGTGAACCGATTGCCCCGTGTAAACCAATGTCTCGTGGTTACTGAAGAACACACGTAGTGGAATCATTCTAGCAGTGAAATTTTATTAGTGCCAACAGGAAAAGACTGTCAGGGCACATTTATCCAGTAGCAAGCAGTACATCTGCTATACATGCTTTTATTCAGGAGGTGCAAGCACGACGGCCGTATTTTGGCTGGCTTGTCTCGAGATGCGTGGGTTATGCTTGCGGTTTTTATCGTATATATCCCATCAGGCGGCGGCGCCGGAACATGCAAAAAGGAACACAATACACGGTTAAGATCGCGCTGATTGCAGCGCTGGGCGGTTTCTTGATGGGCTTTGACGCGTCGGTGATCTCTGGCGTGGTTGGCTTCATAGAGGTCGGTTTCAGCCTGACGAAGATCCAGCTTGGCTGGTCTGTTGCCTCGCTGACCCTGACCGCGACGCTCGCCATGATGCTGGCCGGACCCTTGAGCGATAAAATTGGCCGACGTCCGGTACTCAGGATCGCCGCCGTGCTATTTGCCATATCCGCCGTCGCATCCGCACTTGCACCGAACTTCATATCCCTGGTGATCGCACGCATGCTCGGCGGCTTTGGTGTCGGCGCTGCACTGATCATTGCACCGATGTACATCGCGGAGATCGCCCCGCCGGCACTGCGCGGTCGCATGGTCTCATTCAACCAGCTCAACATTGTCATCGGTATTTCGGCAGCCTTTTTCAGCAACTATCTGATTCTGAAACTCGGACAAGGGGATCTCGCCTGGGCCGAGAGCTTGCGCCTTGGTGAGTGGAACTGGCGCTGGATGCTTGGTGTCGAGACGCTGCCGGCCATCCTGTATTTCCTTGCGTTATATTTGATCCCGGAAAGTCCTCGCTGGCTGGCCATGCGGGGTCGTGAAGACGAGGCACTGCAAATACTGGAGAAAGTTTGCGGACCCGAGCAGGCACGGGCAGACCTTGCGGAAGTACAAAACAGCATTTCTGCAGAATCCGATCAACAGCGCGGCTCCATCAGGCAACTGTTTCAGCCGGCAATGAAGCTGGTTATGACGATTGGCATTTCTGTGGCAATACTGCAGCAGATCACCGG
>CAJQPV010000009.1 GCA_905480305.1 uncultured Gammaproteobacteria bacterium
TACATCATGGCCTCGGCATCCAGCAACATTTCCAGCACTACCGTGTTGCAGCGGTCGATCGCCTGCTGCACCGGCTGCGGCAGCTGCAGCACTTCCGGATCCTCCGAGTGGATGGTGCCGAACAGGTAAGCAGGCTCGATACCCGGCTTGCTCAACTCCCACAACAAGCCATGATTTTTATCCTCGCTGGCCCGTAACGGAGTGAACCACTGTAAAAACACCACGGCCAGCAAGCACGCAACCAGGGTTGTACCATTAGCCTTCACCACACCTTGACACCGCATCATTCAGTATTCCTCAATAAATGCTTTATCCAATGCCAGCCATTGCGATTGCCTGCACAACCACTGCCGGCACAGACCTCTATTTATACAGCATCGCTTCTTCATTTCTGATTCTGTACACTGATTACATGTCTAATATTGACAACAAAATGCCAATTGCCAGTCGATTCCGCGGCTTTCTACCCATTGTGGTCGATGTTGAAACCGGCGGGTTTAACCCGAAACGCGATGCCCTGCTGGAAATCGCAGCAGTGCTGCTGGACATGGATGAGCAGGGCGTCATCAGCCGCAAGCAAACCATCGCCTGCCATATTGAACCGTTTCCCGGTGCCAACCTCGACATGGAGTCACTGGAATTTACCGGCATTGACCCCTACCACCCGTTTCGCATGGCCAAACCGGAACTTGAAGCACTGGAACATATTTTCAAGCCGGTACGCCGCGCCATCAAGGACAGCGGCTGCAGCCGTGCCGTACTGGTGGGGCATAACGCCGCGTTTGACCTGTCATTCCTCAATGCCGCAGTGGATCGGACCAAAATCAAGCGTAACCCGTTTCATCCTTTCAGCACCTTTGATACCGTAAGCCTTGCCGCACTGGCCTTTGGCCAGACAGTACTGGCACGCGCCGTCAAGGCGGCCGGAATTGACTGGAACAGTGAAAAAGCGCATTCGGCCGTTTATGACACCGAAAAGACCGCCGATCTATTTTGCACTATTATTAACCAGTGGAATGACTTCAGCCTGAAACAGCCCGAGGTTATTCCCCCGATCAAAGCAACAGAAGGTATCTAAAAACCATGTCACTACCCGATACAAAAGAACAAATACTGCAATCCCATACAGGGCTCATCCATCGCGTCGTCATGCACTGTAATAATCCGGGCTCGGTACCGGATATGGAACAGGTCCTGCAAATGGCTACGGACAACGACTGGACTGTGCTGGTTAGCGTGATCCGCGACATCATGTCAGGCAACCGTGATGAATCCATCCTGCTGGCGCTGGACGAGGAAGACCGCGTAATCGCCGAATCCATCCTGCAAGGTTTGCAGGATCCGAATACCTTGCCGCCACTGGAGACGGACATTGATTCAGATATGGCAGCACCAGGCATCGCCGGACTGGTTCACGCGTCACGCAATGGCAACGTGCAGGCATTGCAGATCATTGGCAACATGGCCAAGCAAATGCTGGAAGCCGGCGGCGATATGGGTATCCTGGCCGGGCGGATTCGGCCGCTGGTAGATGGTGAACGCGATGCAGACAAACTGACCGAGAACATGACTGACAAGGGTCAAAAGCTGATGCTGCAGGTTCTGGAAGAGTTATTAAAACTGGAAGCGAACTGATATCCGTCAGGATTACCGGTAGGAGCGGATCTCGTCCACGATTGCTGTTCTAGCTGGAAAAGCCAATCGCGGACGAAATCCGCTCCTACACCAAATATAAAGTTATTCCTTCTCTGTTGCTTGCTTGACCATCTTCTGCAGTTCACCCTTTTGATACAATTCCATGGTGATATCGCATCCGCCCACAAGCTCACCATTGATGTAAACCTGGGGGAAGGTCGGCCAGTTGGCATAGCGCGGCAGATTCTGAAAAATCTCCGGATCAGCCAGTACATTAACGTGTGCAAATTCCTGCCCACAGGCAGCAAGCGCCTGCGCCGTGCGACTGGAATAGCCGCACTGCGGGATTTGCGGCGTGCCTTTCATGAAGATTACTACCGGGTTTTCCTTCACCGCACTGTCTATCCTTTCCATTACATCCATAAACCTGTCCTCTGTAGTTACTATAATCTGTGAATAATTTCTGGCCGCTAGTGTAACCTTTTTCGCAACTGCCAGAAAAGCAGTGAATCAAGTGGTTTTATCGATATTGCGTTGCAGCCAGAATTCCAGCAATGCCAGGTGCCACAGTTTGTTCCCCAGAATAGGGGTATGCTCCCGCTCCGGCTGCTGCAGTAACTGTTCGACATAGCGACGCTGAAACAGGCCTCGTTCACGACAGGCTCTTGAATCAAGCACATCGCGCATAAACTCCAGTACTTCACCACGTACAAACTTCAGTGACGGCACCGGGAAATAGCCTTTTGGCCGGTCCACGACCACCTCGGGCAGCAAGTCACGCGCGATGACCTTCAGCGGATGCTTGCCACCTGATTTAAGTTTCACCTCCGGCGGCATACAGGCAACCAGGTCAACCAGTTGCTGGTCGAGAAATGGCACCCGGGCTTCCAGCCCCCAGGCCATAGTCATGTTATCAACGCGCTTGACAGGGTCATCGACAATCAGGGTAGTGACATCGTAACCAAGCACCCGGTTAAGAAAACGGTCGGCACCCGTCGCTGCCAGCCCCTGCGCCA
>CAJQPV010000010.1 GCA_905480305.1 uncultured Gammaproteobacteria bacterium
AAGCGCGCAGAAAAGTCACTGAGTTGCATACTGCCCGCCTCACTGGAGAGCTCAAACCGCAGGTCTTTCAGCAGCCCCTGTGGCTGCAGATCGGCCAGCAACTGCCGGTCAGACGGCGTCAACCCCGGAATAACCGGCAGCAATGCACCGAAGCCATCCAGCTTGATAAGCGAAGCAACACCTTTTATATGACTGACCTGTTGCTCATTAAAACCTGCCAGCGACAGGTTGTCAGTGGTCCAGGTACGCCCCTGCTGATCAACAACCAGCTGCTGCAATGCAAACTGCCAGCCGGACTCCTGCCGCCGCCAGCCAAACCGGCCACCGAGTTTTTCCGCCGTAAAGTGATATTGCTGATCGTCCTTGACATGGCTTACCTGCAGGTCATGGGTATCCAGTTCGCCACTGACGGAATGCACATTAAATCCGGCTACTTCTGCCCACAAACGAAAATCGGCAACCCCCTGCAGCGCCATGCCCTGGTACAGGTAGCGCTGCGGCACGGCAGTGAACGCCAGCGCCTGCAGTTTTGCATACAGCCGCCCTTGCCAGGATGCAGGCCTGTAGCCATCACCGTAGAGTTCGGCCTCGACATCGACACGGTAACCGACATCCGCCGGCAACAGGGCATGTCCGGTCAACCGGTGTGTGTAACCACTGTTTTCCAGCGACAATGCAATATTTGAAAATCGCTGCGGGGGCTCGGCATGCACTTGATCAATGAAGGTCAAACCGACGTCGTACACGGACAGGTGCGACATCTGCAGCAATTGATCCAGCGAACTATCGTCCTCGCCATCAGCCCTGAACTTGTCGAGATAAAACTTTCCAGCTGCGTCACGAATCAGCGTGACATCCGTACCGATGATATCAATACCGGCAAACTGCAGTTGCTGCTCGGCAGCGTAGCGTTGCGCATCGATGGTGATCCAGACTTCCCGGATAGCAAGACTGCCCTGCTCACCCGTCGGGTCGGCAACTTCAACATTCTTCAGCTTCAGGACCGGGTTCAGACCACGAAAGGTCGCTTCCAGCCGACCAATACTGACATCCTTTTTCAGCGCCTCACTGGCGGCAGCCTCGATTTCCAGACGATACTCACTGAGTGAAGGCACCCACAGACGGGCAGCTGTCAGCAGCACCGCCACCAGCAACAGCAGCGCTACCAACAGATACCAGAGCGTGTGGAAAATTCGTTTTAGCATGGCTTGCAAGCGCAGCTGAACTGCCTGGCAGGACTACAGGAGCACAACGTCATATTGTTCCTGCGTATACAGGTCCTCCACCTGGAACCTGATGGGCCTGCCGATAAACACCTCCAGCTCGGCAAGACTGGTGGACTCTTCGTCAAGCAGCAGGTCTACCACTTCCTGCGAGGCCAGCACCAGTAACTGCTGCGCGTCAAACTGACGCGATTCCCGTAGTATTTCGCGGAATATTTCGTAACAGGTTGTTTCCGGTGTTTTCAGCGAAGCCCGGCCACCGCAGGTTGGACAGGTTTCACAGAGCACATGTTCCAGACTCTCGCGCGTGCGCTTGCGGGTCATTTCCACCAGTCCGAGCGACGACACTTCGGTTATGTGCGTGCGTGCATGGTCCTTGTCGAGACATTTCTCCAGCGCCCGCAGCACCTGGCGCTTGTGTTCCTGCTGCGACATATCGATAAAGTCGATAATAATAATACCGCCGAGGTTACGCAGACGCAGTTGGCGGGCAATCGCCTGTGCCGCTTCCAGGTTGGTTTTGAAAATGGTTTCTTCGAGGTTACGGTGCCCGACATAGCCACCGGTATTAACGTCCGCCGTTGTCATGGCCTCGGTCTGGTCAATGATGAGGTAACCACCTGACTTCAGCTGCACCTTGCGGTCCAGCGCTTTCTGGATCTCGTCCTCGATACCGTAGATATCAAAGATCGGACGTTCACCCGGGTAGTATTCAACCCGCGACTCCAGCTCCGGCATGAAACGCTCGCAAAATTCATGGGCACGCTGAAAGCTTTCGCGCGAATCGATTCGTACCTTCTCAATGCCGCTGCCGAGCATATCGCGCATCACACGAATGGTCAGCGGCAGGTCGTCATAAATAACTGTACCGGGTTCTGCACTCGCGTCGGCTTCTTGCACGGATTGCCACAACTTGCTGAGAAACAGCATGTCGGCGCGCAATGCATCGGCATCGGCACTCTCTGCTGCAGTGCGGGCAATGTAACCACCACCATCCTGGTCGGTCATGAACAGCTGGATGATGTCGCGCAGCCGCACCCGCTCCTCTTCGTCCTCAATCTTCTGGGAAATACCAACATTGACAACATTCGGGACAAATACCAGGTAACGCGACGGGATCGTGATCTGTGTTGTCAGGCGGGCGCCCTTGCTACCGAGCGGATCCTTGATTACCTGCACGGAGATTTCCTGTCCCTCACGCAGCAGATCACTGATATCAGATTCAGCATTACCCTCGGCATCGTTATCAGGACTACGTGGACTGACATCCGAGGCATGCAAAAAAGCTGCCCGCTCCAGCCCGATATCTACAAATGCTGCCTGCATACCCGGCAACACGCGACAGACCTTGCCCCGGTAGATCTTGCCAACGATGCCACGACGCCTGGCGCGTTCGATAAATACTTCCTGCAACACACCGTTTTCCACCACCGCAACGCGGGTTTCCCTCGGTGTTACATTGATTAATATCTCTTCGCTCATATATCCCTTTCCATAAACGACTGTCTGCCAGGGTAAATACTATAAAAGTGTAATCCCAAAATCTTTCAGCAAGGCTGTCGTTTCATATAATGGTAATCCCATAACACCCGAGTAACTGCCCTCGAGCCGGCTGATAAACATCGCGGCCAGCCCCTGCACCGCATACGCCCCGGCCTTGTCCCGCGGCTCACCGGTCTCCCAGTATGCCTCACATTCGGCCACAGTTAACCTGCGAAATGTCACGTCACTGGTACTGATGCAGCTCGCCTCGTGATCAGCTGCCAGCGCAACCGCAGTAATGACCTGGTGGGTAGTACCGGAGAGCGATTGCAACATAGCAAGTGCCGCCTCCCGATCAGCCGGTTTGCCGAGCACCGCGCCACCACATACCACCAGCGTATCGGCACCCATCACCGGCTGTGAACGCCCTGCCGGCAATACCGCCCTGCCCGCCCGCGCCTTTTCCAGCGCCAGGCGCTGCACGCAGGCTTGTGGTGTTTCATCGGCTTGTTGCGCCTCGTCAATATCCACCGGCAGCAGTTCAAAGCGGACCCCGATCTGCTGCAACAGTTCCCTGCGTCGTGGTGACTGCGATGCCAGGAAGATATTTGCCAGCCGCTTGTCAGAAGTACCGCTGTGCGTCGCCATGGAATTCATCAGGCGACTTTATCATGATCGATGGTACGGGTGACCTGCATTAATGGTCCAGGCACGGTATAACTGCTCGGACAGGATGACACGCACCAGCGGATGCGGATAGGTTAGCGCTGATAGCGACCACTTCAGGTCGGCCCGCGCCAGACAGCCAGCTGACAGGCCATCCGGGCCACCCACCAGCAAGGCCACATCACGTCCGGAACCCAGCCAGTCCTGCAGCTGCCCGGCCAGCATTTGTGTTGACCAGCTTTTACCAGGCACATCGAGCGCCACCACCGTGCAGTCTTTGGGAATCGCAGCCAGCATCTGCTGGCCTTCTTCGTCAGCTGCCTGTTCCGGCGTTTGCGATTTGCGCCGTTTGCTAAGGGGGATTTCGACCAGTTGCAGCGTACATTCGCGCGGCAGCCGCTTTGCATATTCATGGTAAGCCTCGGTCACCCACGCCGGCATGCGGGTACCAACGGCAATCAGGTGGATGCGCATGGCGGTGTTCTGTCGGGGGTCTGGCTTGTAAATAGTTGCCCCTTACTATCCTCTCTCCCCAACCCTCTCGGCAACCGCGTCCCGCGTCGCCTAAAGCGCCTACTGTTGGTGCCCTGCACCGACATTCCTGTCGGCGTCCCGGAGGGCGAGGTGGCTGGAGGGGTAACCCTCCCATGGGGAGAGTGACCGGAGATATTCCCGGAGAAAAAGGAATCGGGGAGCAGCTGCCGCACCGCAGCAGTAAAAAACGGGAGGAAGACCTTAGCGGGAAAAGAGAGCATCAATGGAACAAAGATACTCAGGCGCTGGCGTTGTTGCGACCACCGACAGACCAGAGTTTTTCCAGTGCATAGAATTCCCTGATTTCAGGCATCATGACGTGGACAACGACATCGGCCAGGTCAACCAGCACCCACTCAGCAGTCGTTTCACCTTCCACGCCCAGCGGTGTGCAGCCATGCTGCTTTGCCTGCACGACAACATGTTCGGCCAGCGCCTTCACGTGCCGGGTGGAGGTGCCACTGACAATCACCATGCGATCGGTAATCGAGGTTAGCTCGCGGACATCAACCACCCGGATATCGACGCCTTTCATTTCGTCCAGCGCGGCCAGCACCACTTCAAGCAAACGGTCACTCTCTTTATTGTTCATTAAATCACTCACTGATTTTCAGCCACGCTATACAGGCCTTTGCTACGCACAACATCGAGCACACGTTCCGGCAACAGAAAGCCTGCGTCACCACCCGAGGCCAGCAACTTGCGTATTGCAGTCGAGGATATTTGCAGCTGGCTGACCGGGTGAAAATACAGCAGACCGGATGATTGCTTGCCGAGTTTGTCGGCATCCATAACCCGGTGCAGACGGATAAAGTCAGCCAGCTCACCCTGTGTCGGTAACTGCGCGCCGGGACGATCCAGTACCACCATATGACAGTAATCCATTAACTCGCGCCAGCGATGCCAGCTTGCCAGTACCTGAAAGGCATCCATACCTACCAGCAGGCACAGACCGACGGCGGGCATTTCCTCGCGCAGCGAGATCAGCGTATCCAGCGTATAGGACGGCCCTTCCCGGTCAAACTCGCGGGTGTCGACCTTGAATACCGGGTAATTTTCAACCGCTGCATTGAGCATGGCGACGCGTTGCTGTGGCGAGGCCTGCGGTGTCGGCCGATGCGGCGGCAACAGACTGGGAATCAGCCGGATTTCATCCAGGCCAAGAAACTGTTGCACTTCGAGGGCCGTCCGCAGATGACCATAGTGAACCGGATCAAAAGATCCGCCGAGAATTCCAATCATGGGGAAATGTCCGAAACTGCCGGCATCAGGTGCGAATGTGCCCGTCGCCGATGACGATGTATTTAAGTGTTGTCAGACCTTCGAGGCCTACCGGCCCGCGCACATGCAGCTTGTCGGTACTGATACCAATCTCGGCACCCAGTCCGTACTCGAAACCATCTGCAAAACGGCTGGACGCATTGACCATCACCGAGCTGGAATCCACTTCGTGCAGAAAACGCTGCGCCCTGGTCAATGACTCGGTAATAATGACATCAGTATGACTGGAACCATGACGGGCAATGTGGTCCATTGCCGCATCCATGTCATCAACCGTACGTATTGCCAGTATCGGTGCCAGATATTCTTCGTCCCAGTCAGCTTCAGTCGCGGCGTTGAGACCGTCAACAATGGCGCATGTCACTTCACAGCCACGCAGCTCAACACCGGCATCGCGGTATTGCTTAACCAGTTCCGGCAACACCTGCGCAGCTATATCTTTGGCAACCAGCAGGGTTTCCATGGTGTTACAGGTGCCGTAACGCTGGGTCTTGGCATTCACGGCCACCTTGATAGCCTTGTCGATATCTGCCATGTCATCGATATAGGTATGACACACACCGTGCAGGTGCTTGATCACGGCAATGGTCGACTCGGCACTGATGCGCTCAATCAAACCCTTGCCGCCGCGCGGCACGATGACATCGACATAGTCCTGCATGCGCACCAGTTCACCGACCGCAGCACGGTCAGTCGTCTCGACAACCTGCACGGCGTCCGCCGGCATGCCCGCCTCGGCTAACCCCTGGTGAATACAACGCGAAATGGCCTGGTTGGAATGAATGGCTTCCGAGCCGCCACGCAGGATAGCGGCATTCCCCGATTTGAGACACAGGCCGGCGGCATCCGCGGTGACGTTCGGGCGGGATTCATAAATAATGCCGATAACGCCCAGCGGCACGCGCATACGGCCAACCTGGATCCCGGAAGGCCGGTAGTTCATTTCCGAGATACTGCCTACCGGGTCCGGCAGCAACGCGATTTCGCGCAAGCCCTCGGCCATCAGTGCTATGCGCTCATCATTCAGTTCCAGACGATCCAGCAGCGCTGAATCAAGGCCGCGATCTTTACCGGCGGCCAGGTCTTTCTGATTTTCGGCCTTGAGCTTATCAGCCGCTGCCTCGATGGCGGTCGCAATCGCGCGCAGCGCGGCATCTTTCATGCCGGAATCGGCACGGCTCGTCTCACGGGCTGCCGCACGCGCACGTTCGCCAAGCGAACGCATGTATTGCGGTATATCAATGTTCAATGTTGCTGCTTTAACACTCATATGTTCATCTTCAGGCCATGTGTTCAGCAGGTCTGTCCTGCCTGTTTCATCATCGGCAATACCGGCGTACCGGCCAGCTGCAGGGTCAATTGTAACAGTTCATCCCATGCCTTGCCCCCCGCCTGCCCCTTGCTGATACGGTCAATCAGTGCACAGTGCTGCAACATGCCATTGCAGTCTGTCGCCCGCAGGCGCTTCAGGGCGCCGCCGACCAGCGACTTGCGTGCCGCCCAGACACGATACTGGCCGAGTACTTTCTGTATAGACTGGCCACTCTCTACCACGGCAGCCATCGATGCCAGTTGCCGAATCTCGCGCGCCAGCGCCCAGATCACGATTTGCGGCACCACACCCTCGGCACGCAGGCCCTGTAAAACCCGCACGCTGCGCCCACCCTCACCGGAGAGTGCCGCATCGACCAGGCCGTAGACGTCATAGCGGGCATTGTCGCCCACCAATGACATAACAGCTTCGGCATCAACCACGCCGTCATCCTGCAACAACGTCAACTTGTCAATCTCCTGCATGCAGGCCAGCAGGTTGCCTTCCACCCGGTCTGTCAGCAGCGTGATCGCTTCTGCCGTCGGCTTGAGTCCCCGTTGCCGCATACGCTGCTGCACCCAGGCAGTAAATTCTCCGCCACTCAATGGCCACACAAACATCACCACACCGGCCTTGTCGAGCGCCTGTACCCACTTGCTCTTGCGAGCCGCCGCTTCCAGCTTGCCGGCCGTTATCAGCAACAAGGTATCCTCGGGGAGTCGTTCGGTATAGGCACGCAAGGCCTTGCTGCCTGCATCGCCGGGTTTACCGGTCGGCATGCGCAGCTCGATAATGCGGCGTTGCGAAAACAGCGACATATTGTCTGAACCGGCCAACAAGCTGTCCCAGTCGAAGCCGGGTTGCAGGGTCAGCACCTCGCGCTCGTCATAACCCTGCGCACGTGCAGCCGCACGCACCGCATCGGCCGCTTCCATTACGCGTAGCGGCTCATCACCACTGATAAAATAGACCGCTGCCAGCTGCGTGGCGAGGTGAGCATCAATCTGTTCGGGAGTTAACTGCATTTGCTGCCGTGCCCTAGCGCGCTGCTGCCGCAATCCTCAACATGGCCATATTCACCAGGTTTTTTTGCAGGGTATGGCGTACTGCATCCTTCTCGCGTTCACTGCCCAGCACATCCGTGCTCTTGTAGAGGTAGGCGCGTCTCATCGAGACCGTCTGCGACTCAACGATCGGCAGATTTTCTGCAGTCGCCACGGAAAACTGAATGATCTGCCTGAGGTCATATTCCAGTACCTTGCCGGACGTATTGACCGACAGCACATCGCGGCCCTTGTCATTCGCCTCGATACGCAATACGGCGCTAGCATCCTCAAGACGTTCCGTCACTTTCGCCCCGCGTGTCCGCAGCGCCTCGGAAAAATCATAACCAGCGTACTGAAGGGGGTACTGCTTTGTATATAGGTCACTGCCATCTCTGGCGGCAAGGCCTCACTACCGCGCAAGTGAAAGCCACATGCGGACAGACTCACTATAACGAATATCACCAGCAGACTCCTTGCCAGCCGGTTGCCGGGAATAGCATACAACTTCATCACTCGCCCCACTAGATCACCACATTCACA
>CAJQPV010000011.1 GCA_905480305.1 uncultured Gammaproteobacteria bacterium
GAGATGATATTGCCATGTTCAGAGCTACCCAGATAATCCAAGACAAGGCACAGTCCGCAGGGAATGGCCATGTCCTTTTCAAGGGCTGTAACGCCGTATTGGATTATCTGGGTAGCTCCCTGCGGGCGAGCCGGGAAGCGCTCGCCCGCGGTGTTGCACCTCTTGGAAAGGACGGGCCATTCCCTGCGAGGTGCGCCTCGCCTAAAGCGCCTACTGTTGGTGCGGTCAAACGCTTCCCGACTCGCTGAACGTGGCAATATCATCTCGAAGGAGTACTATCATGATTAAAACCCTGGGTACAGAAGACACGCTTGAAAATGCCGGCTTGACGGACGAGGAACAACAACTGTTCAGCAATGCCCGTCCCAGGGCCTACGAGCCCTACCCGATCAAGGCGGTGGAGGATTTCGCCAACTGGGCACGCGCAAATTCATTATGGATTCTGGCGTTTGGTACCGGCTGCGGAGCCATCGAATTGCGCCCCTTGATGACCGCGCGTTTCGATGCCAACCGCTTTGGCGTTGCCGGCCGCCCGACACCACGGCAATCTTCAGTGTTCATCATCGGCGGTTATGCCTCGGTGAAAACACTGAAGCGCATTATCCGCAGTTATGAGCAGATGCAGGGACCCAAGTTCGTCATTGCCCTTGGCATCTGTCCGATTAACGGCGGCATGTATTTTGACAGCTACAACACCGTCAACCGCTTCGATCAGTATATTCCAGTGGACCTGTACATCACCGGCTGCATGCCGCGCCCCGAAGTGCTGGTGGCGGGTATCATGGAACTGCAGAACAAGATCAAGGCAGGCCGCTGCGACGGCGCCAATCGCTACGTGGAAAACTTTGACTGGTACAAGGCTAACCAGAAGAAGGTCATCAAGAACTGGGACATGCCTGATTACAACTGGTAACCACAGCCATGAATGAACTACTGGAAAGACTGCAACGCCACTTTGATGTCAACAACATCAACGTGCTCAAGCCGGGAATGACGACGCTGAAGATCGGCAAGGATAGTGCCGAAATTCTGATTCGTGAACTGCGTGACCGTGAAGGCTACACCCACCTCAACTTTATCACCTGCATCGACTACATAGAGGATGGCATCTTCACGCTGGTGTACATGCTGCACAACTATGACAGCAAACATACACTGGGGGTGCATGTCGACATTGACCGCGAGGGTGAGGAGATGACCTCCATCCACACGCTGTGGGCGCAGGCCTGGACCTACCAGCGCGAGCTGCGCGAGATGTACGGTATCAACTTTCCGGGCAGCCCGCGCCTGGACGAGGACTTCTGCCTCGAGGGCTGGGACCAGATCCCGCCAATGCGCCGCGAATTCGATACCAGGGCATTCAGCGAGGAGCGTTTCGGTCACCGCGAGGGCCGCCACAGCGAAGTCCCGCGTGTCCATATGAAGATGGAACTCTACCCGAAGCGCGGCGGTGACGAGGAATGACGCTCTCAACCGGACACTCCGCCGCACTGGATTTTGCGCAACCGGAACCGCCTGACCTGTCCTCGGGCAAGTACGTCAAGCTGTGGCAGGGACCGCAGCACCCGGGTATTACCGGCAACATGTCGCTGGAGCTGGTGCTGGACGGTGACACCATCGTGTCGTGCAAGACCCACGTCGGCTATCTGCACCGCGGCTTCGAGAAACTCATGGAACGCCGCACCTTCATCCAGAATTTCACCGTCGTGTGTCGCATCGCGGTACCCGAACCGACCTTCAACGAATACCTGTACTCACACGCTGTCGAGGAAATCAGCGGCATCGAGGTGCCGGAGCGCGCTATCTGGTTGCGCACCATGAACCTGGAAATGATGCGGCTGGCCAGTTTTCTGATGTGGATCGGCGGCCAGAGCGGTGCCTTTGGCCAGTACACCGTGCCCAACTGGACGCTTGCCTACCGCGACTATGTGCTGGACCTGTTCGAGGAAATGACCGGCGCCCGCATCTATCATATGTATATCGTCCCCGGCGGCGTGCGCGCCGGCCTGCCGGACGGCTTCGAGGAACGCGCCCGCAAAATCATGAAGGGCGCGGAAAAACTGCTCGACCAGATCGAGCGGGTGATGTTCAACAATGTCGTGTTCAAGGCACGTTCGAAAGGTCTCGGTATTATCACGCCGGACATGGTCGACCCCTACGGCATTGTCGGCCCCAACGCGCGCGCCTGCGGCCTGGCGCGCGATATACGCAAGGATGAACCCTACCTTGCCTATGACCGCCTCGATTTCGAAACCATCAGCGGCAATGAACCCGATGCCTACGGCCGCGCTTACCTGCGCCTGCAGGAGACGCGCCAGAGCATCAACCTGATTCGCCAGTGCCTCGACCACGCCCCGACTGACGGTCCATTCCAGGCCGACATGCCGAATGTACTGCACTGGAAAGTGCCGGCCGGCGAAACCTATGTCAAGGCCGAGTGTACCCGCGGTGAATACGGTTATTACATGGTCACTGACGGTAGCGAATTCGTGCGCCGTGTACACGTACGCGGCCCAAGCTATACCCACGCCATTGCAGTGATGGAGCGTCTTGCCGTCGGCACCAACATCGCCGACATCGCCGGCCTGATGGTTTCGCTGCATACCTATCCACCCGAGATTGAGAGATAAGGGACAACGCTGTCATGAACCTGAGAGACCTGCTGTCGCCCTTTTTCGTCTGGCAACGCGCCTTCGAGAAACCCTACACCAGCATACGCCCGACCATCGATCGCCCGGGTGCGCCTGCCTATCGCGGCTTTCACATCAATGTATCCGAAGAATGTGTGGGTTGCGGCAGTTGCCATAGCATCTGCCAAAATCACGCCATCGACATGGTGCCGGTCGCGGAGTTTGAAGGCCGCACCGGTGATAGCGGACTGCGCCCGCGCTTTGACTATGGCCGCTGCTGCTGGTGCGGCCTGTGCGTGGATATCTGTACCGCCGCTTCACTGCGCATGAGCAACGAATACGCCTGGATCAGCGAAGACCCGGACGAGTTTCACTTCACCGCGGGCATTGACGACAAGCCCTGGCAAAATAACGAACATGGCTACCGCCGTGCGGAAGGCTATCATCTCTACCCGCCGAAGCGCATCGAGATGGAGATGCTGTCACCGGACGTGAGCGTGCAATCGTTCGAGGAAGTGGCCCGGGGTTACAGCGAAGCACAGGCAAAACTGGAAGCGGATCGCTGCGTGGAGTGTGGCATTTGTGTCGCCACCTGCCCGGCACACATGGATGTGCCTGATTACATTCACAGCATCCGCGACGGTGACTACGAAAAAGGCCTGCAGCTGATGTACCGCACCAACCCGTTCCCGGCGACCTGTGGCCGCATCTGTACACGCCGCTGCGAATCCGTGTGCCCGGTCGGCATACTCGGCGAACCGGTTGCGATCCGCTGGCTGAAACGTTTCATTGTCGACCAGGTGGATGCGCAGGACTACCAGCGTATTCTCAACGACCAGATCATCGAAAGCGGCCACCGCGTCGCCATCATCGGTGCCGGTCCCGGCGGTCTCAGTGCCGCCTATTATCTGCGCAAAAAAGGACATGCGGTGACTGTCTTCGAAGCCGGTGAAACCGCCGGCGGTATGCTGCGTTACGGCGTTCCAAGCTACCGTCTGCCGGATGCTGATCTCGACAAGGACATTGCTTACATCGTCTCGCTGGGCGTCGACATCCGCTACAACACGCGTATCGGCAAAGATATCGAGTTCGAGCAACTGCTGCAGGATTACGATGCCGTGTTCCTGTCCACAGGTCTGTCGGTGCCCTCCAATATGCGTATCCAGGGGGAAGATCATGCGCGCGTGCTGTCCGGTCTGCAGGTACTCGCCGATGTCGCCAGCGGGCGTGACCCGGGCATCGGTCGCCAGGTCGCCGTGATCGGTGGCGGCAACGTCGCCATGGACGCCGCACGCGTATCGCGTCGTCTCGGTGCCGATGTCACCATTCTCTACCGCCGCCGCATTGCCGACATGCCGGCCGATGCGGAAGAAATTCACGAGTCACAGGAAGAAGGCTGCAACATCGTGCCGCAGGCCATCCCGGTCGAGATCACTACTGCGGACAACCCGCAACAGGTCAGCATCAAGTGGGGTGAAGCCGAAATGGTACAGGACCCGAAAGGCGGACGTCCGCGTCCGGTGTTGCAGGAAGACCGCATGCACACCGACACCTACGACTGCATCATCTCGGCCATCGGCCAGGGCAGCGACCTCGACTTCCTGTCAAAAGAGAATCAGCAGCAATTGGCCATTGAATGGGGTAAATTCACACCGGGCGAATACCAGCAGTCAGCACTGCAGAAGGTGTTCGTCGGCGGCGATGTTGCCAACCGTACCGCCGATGCCATCAGCGCGATTGAAGACGGCCACCATGCCGCACGCGGTATTGAGCGGCTGCTGAATCCTGATGAGTTTACAACTACGCAAACAGATAACACGGGTGAGCTAACATGAATACCGTTGACGAAATACTGGACTATGCCATTGACCAGGAGCAGCAGGCAGCCGACTTCTATGAGAACCTCGCCGGACGCGTTGAAAAAGGCGGCATGAAAGAAATATTACTGGAATTCTCTGCCGAGGAACAGCGTCACAAGCAACGCTTGCTGGCCGTGAAGAACGGCGAGCACGAATTGACCCCGGAACAGGAAGTACTGGATCTGAAGATCTCCGACTACCTTGTCGATGTTGATGCCACTGATGATATCTCCTATCAGGATGCCCTGATCGTTGCGATGAAACGTGAACGCGCCGCTTATGAGCTCTACAGTGACATGGCCGCAAAACTTCCGGAAAGCCATCTCAGGGAGGTCATTCTCGGACTCGCCAAGGAAGAAGCCAAGCACAAACTGTTCTTCGAGTCAGAATACGACGAACGCGTATTGAGTGATAACTGACAGAGCTGCAGGCTGAATGAATTCGAGTTGCGGTGTTTATCTCGACCCGCCATCCAGATGCAGTCCCAAGGGGAGTGATCGCCAATAGCCCGTATCAGTAAATAGATTGATATGGAGTCAGCCCCTGCGTCCGGGTTTGGGGCAACTACGGACATAGGCGAGACACCCGACCATGCACATGAGGTTGGTCCGGTACTACCCAGTTCGGCCCCTGTTTCACCGACCTGCCGGGAAAGGGCCAATCGTTCCTGCGGTAGCCCCGCTAGCGGTTAATGTCAGTTCGCCCTGTAAATAAACGTTTCCGTTAGCAGCAGTG
>CAJQPV010000012.1 GCA_905480305.1 uncultured Gammaproteobacteria bacterium
ATCGATGGCAAAACAGCTGCCCTTGCCCGGGATGGAATGTAGATAAAGCGGATAGTTGAGAAAATCTGTAATTCGTTGCACCGTTGCGAGTCCGAAACCTGAACCCAGCTTGCGGCTGCGAGTTGGATTATCAAGCTGGAAGAACTCCTCGAAGATTACCCGGTGTCTGTCTTTGGCTATCCCAATACCGGTGTCGCAGACACAGATGCGCACTGTGTCCTTGCGACGCCGGCAACCAATGAGAACCTTGCCTTTCCCGGTATATTTAATGGCGTTGCTGATCAGGTTCTGCAATATCACGCGTATCAGGGCCGGGTCGCTATGAACCAGAACACTGCATGGTGAGTATTTCAGCATGATGCCCTTGTCCTGTGCGCTCTGCTGAAACTGGCGCTTTAAATCTACCAGGAGCCGGTCAATGGGAAAGATGCTCAGGTTGATGCTCAGCTGGCCAGCATCAATTTCGCTGACGCCGAGCAGTTTCTCGAGCAACTCCCGCATGGCCATACCGGCGCTGCCTATCTGTGTTATCAAGGCATCAAGTTCCGGGGCGTGGTTCCTGACTGACAGCAGTTCTGTGTGAGACAGCAGCGCCTGTAGCGGTTGTCTCAGATCATGGCTTGCTGCAGCGAGAAACCGGGTCTTGGAATCGTTCGCCTGTTCGGCGGCTACTTTGGCCTTGTAGAGGCGCTGCTCGCTCCTCGACAGCTCTTTTTGCGTCTGTTTTTTTGCATCTATTTCCTGCTGCAACATGGCGTTGCTTTGTTCAAGTTCAGCGGTGCGTCTCTTGACCCGTTCTTCAAGCGTATTACGGGCAGTTCTGAGGCCTTCTATGTTCAGTGTCAGCTCCCTGAAAAGGCTCTGCACGATCAGGCCGGTCAGTGTGATCACCAGGATGAAGCTGCTCTCGAACAGGCCCATGGTTACCTGGTTGTCCATCTCGAACGGACCGGTGTTGTTTGCGGCACCCCACAGTACCCAGCCGCAACAAATCAGCGCGACCAGTGTAATGCCGCGCAGGCCCAGGCGAATCGCGGCCCACAACAGGAACGGTATGACAAGAAATTGCAGGTTGCCTGCTCCGTGCACTGCAGCAGCCTCTTTTCCAGAGAACGTAAGTCCGCCGATAAGCAGGGTGGCGCTGATCACAAGCAGCCACTCAATCAAACGACTGTCTGTTGACCATATTTTCGGGAGGCGCCACCAGCCATAAAACAGCGGCACGAACAGCAAGATTCCGCAGGCATCACCGACCCACCACATCAACCACATTATGTCTAATTCGTCCCAGCGGCCGGCGCCGCCGAGGGCCATCCCGGTTGCGCCGAGCGTCGCTGCGAATAGTGGTGACAGCATCACGGGCAGGAACAGAAACTTCACAACATCCTCGAATCGTTGCCCGATATGAATATCAAATCGCCGCAGCAACAGACAGCCGATCATGGCTTCACCAATGTTTCCGACGGTGGCTATCGCAGCAGAAAGCGGCGGTATTCCGATCTGCCAGCCGAGAAACGCGATACCCAGTGCAACGACCGGCCACATACGCAGGCCATAGCGGTGGAAGGCAAACAGGGCGATACCGGATGGTGGCCAGATGGGTGTGATACCGTCATGGTTACCCGATATCTGCAGGCTGACCAGTCCGGTGCCTACATAGGCAAGGGTGAAAAATGCAAGTTTTGCGAGATAGGATACCAAGCTTTAAATTCAATATTTAGTATTGGCGATCAGGGATTGGCCCCATTATGGTCATGGCGGTCATTTTTAGGCAATTGTTTCAGCAGGGGGTGAACTACGGCAATTTGATGCATGGATATTAAGATCGGGGTGTTCGGCGTGATGGTGCCATGAATTTGTTTCCGACAATAAAAAAGGCGGACTGTGCCGCCTTTTTTATTTGCTTTCCGGAAGCTGTTATTTCTTCCAGTTGGAGAAGTTATCCATGTTGTGAGCCTTGCCATCTTCGTAGCCGGCTGAATAGGCCTCGTTAACGCGCTGTTCTTCACGTTCCGGGTTCAACAGGTAGCCACCTTGCCAGCCCTGTACATATTCCGGGTCAACGTCCATGCCTTCCATCTGGGTGACTGCGTCATAGTATTCCTGGTTCATCGTGTTCTCCTCTAGCTGTAAGTCGTATTCAGTGTGTCCGCAGATGCTTGCTAGTCCATTGTTTCGATTAGATTTAGCACCAATGCGCATCAGTATACAGGAGCATTTTTTAGCTCCGTATATCCCTATAGGGAGAGTGGACCCGGCCAGTAATGATGGGTGTATCTTTATGAAAATTCAAAATATTCTCTCTTTATGGGTATTCGATGCGCGGAGCTTAATGGGTAGTGTAGGCGCATGAAAAAATACCCATGGGATCGTGGCCGCTTATATGGTCAGTAAACGAGGTGCAATATGACGGTAGACATAAATAGCCCGGAGTACGCCAGTGGTGTAGCGGCTTTTGAAGCAAAAAACTTTTCCCAGGCAATGCAGTTCCTGTCGCCGCTGGCTGAAGCGGGAGATGCGGATGCGCAACACCGAGTAGCCATTATGTGCCAGAACGGTTTGGGCGTGGTGCGTAATGATGAGCGCGCCTTTCAAATGATGCAGGCTGCTGCAGAGCAGGGTTACGCCATTGCCCAGCACGGGCTCGGATTTATGTATCTTGAAGGTGAATGCGTTGAAAAAAATGCGGCCCGGGCGGTGCAGTGGTTCCGCAAGGCAGCTGATCAGGGACTGGCTGGTTCGTTGACGACGCTTGCCATAATGTACGAGGAAGGTAATGGCGTTGAGAAAGATCCGGAAGAGGCCAAACGCCTGTATGCCAGGGCCGGTTTCGATCTATAGCAACAGGTCTGTCGGACTGTTTGTTGTTTGCGGGTTATTACCATGGATCTGACGCCTGAAGATGCGCTGCGCATTAATGTCTTGCTGGCAAGCCAGATAGAGGCAATCCGGCTCGATGAGTCGCGCATGACATTGTTTGCGCTATCTCAAAAAGGTGAAGCGAAGGTCAAGCTCAATCCCAACTGTCGTGATGATGCTTATCTGAGAAAGGTGCGCGAAACCCTCTCCAGCCATGTGCTGGGTTCACCCGGTGGTTATCCGGTCTATTTGAAGCGCTGGACCCGCATGGGGCAGGCGCGTGACGAAGTACTTGAATCACTATTGATGCTGGGTGAGCCGGAAGCGGTTGTGGCGGTGGTCAATGCGACCGGCGTTACCGATGAGCTTGCCCGCCGTGCCTGGTGGGCATCTCAAACGTCTGATAACGCCCGCTGCATGCTGCAGCAGGCAGCCGTAGTTAACGGAGAAATGGGACCTGTGCTGGCAGATTTTCTGATTGAATTCCTGCCATTTGAAGAGGATGCCTCCAGCCAGATAAAAACGGTCAGCCTGGTATTGCAGTCCGATCTTGTTGCTGAAGATGTTCGTACCCGCTTATGGAAGAAAGGGCGTCTCAAGAATTCCTACCTGGTCGGCTTTTTGCAAACCTTGCCGGATGCATTGCCTGAACAACGTGATGCACATCCAGCTTACCAGGCAGTTGCCGGGAAACTGTCCGGATTGCTGGCAGCGGAAAATCCGTTTGCAGGGCAGCTATGCCGCTTACTGAGTCCAGCGGGTCAGGCTTACCTCGATTGTGTCGGGGCTGTGCTGAAGAAGCCTTCTAACCAGGATGTCATGGTAGAGTTGATGCATGCCATGGCGGCTTACTCCTTTTCGTTGCCGGTAACAATGCCGAGAAAGTTTCATATAAACGATGTTGCGCGGCTGTCGGTTGAGCCGGGCGGCGGGGCATTGGCTGATGCGGATGCCCGGCAGTATTTGCAGGCGTTGCTGGACGCATTGCCCGAAGAGGAGAACTGTATACATGCAATGCTGTTTCTTGCCATGCTTGCAGAGCCGATACTGGACCCGGTATTTTCAAGAACTGATGCCATCGGTACGGTGATGCGTAAAAAACTGCAGCCAGTAACTGAACCAATTAACGAACAGATCAGAATTTTGAGGAATGCATGACTGATATTCGAATGTATTGCACGGCGTTTTGTCCCTACTGTGTGCGTGCCGAGACGTTATTGAAGAACAAGGGTATCAGTGAGATCACCAAGATTATGGTGGACTCGGTTCCTGATGGCTTCAGGGATATGATGGAACTGACCGGCCGTCGAACGGTACCGCAAATTTATATCGGCGACCGGCATATCGGTGGCTTTGACGATCTTGCTGCACTCGATCGCCAGGGTGGACTGGACCCGTTACTCGAGGCTGTTTGAGCGCAGGCGTTTTTTACGAAGGTAGACAAACAATGGATTACTTGCCGATATTTTTAAAAATTGAAGATCGTCCCTGCCTGGTTGTGGGCGCTGGCAAGGTGGCAGCAAGAAAAATCGCCTTGCTTGCCAGGGCGGGCGCGCACACCACGGTTGTCTCGCCGGAGGTTTGCGCGGAAGTAAAAGAGCTGATCAAGCAGGACAACGTCAGTTGTATTGAACGACAGTTCCGGGAAGAAGACATGGACGGGGTCGTTCTGGTCATTGCGGCAACCGATGATGAGGCGATCAATCGCGGTGTTTCAGCGCTGGCACACCAGCATCGGATACCGGTCAACGTTGTTAATGCGCCGAATGAGGGTAACTTTATCATGCCGTCGATTATTGATCGCTCCCCGGTACAGGTTGCGATTTCCACCGGTGGTGCCTCGCCGGTACTCGCGCGGTTGCTGCGTGCCCGTCTGGAGAGTTTTATCCCGGCGGCTTATGGGCGGCTGGCACACCTGGTGAATGACTATCGAGGCAGTGTAAAAAAGCATTTTTCGAACAGCGGGCAACGCCGCTACTTCTGGGAAAACATTCTGCAGGGAAGAGTGGCTGAACTGTTGTTTGCAGGTCACGAAGAAAAGGCGCGGGCCGCATTGGAAGAAGCCATTGAAGATACCGATGTGCATTACCAGAGTAGCGGCGAAGTCTATCTGGTGGGTGCTGGTCCAGGTGATCCTGATTTGATTACTTTCAGGGCCATGCGCCTGATGCAACAGGCTGATGTGGTGGTGTACGACCGGCTGGTGTCGGAGCCGGTGCTGGATATGGTGCGACGCGACGCTGAAATGATTTATGCCGGTAAGGCCCGTGATCAGCACACACTTAGCCAGGAGAGCATCAATGAATTGCTGGTGCGCCTGGCGAAGGAAGGCAAGCGGGTACTGCGTCTCAAGGGCGGCGACCCGTTTATTTTCGGACGTGGTGGCGAGGAAATCGAGACGCTGGCCGAGGAAGGTATTCCCTTTCAGGTGGTGCCTGGAATTACCGCGGCGTCTGGCTGTGCCTCCTATGCGGGCATCCCGCTGACGCATCGTGATTATGCCCAGTCAGTCACGTTTGTGACCGCGCATCTGAAGGATGGCAGCATTGATCTTGATTGGGAAATGCTGGCAAAACCTGCACAAACCATAGTTTTTTACATGGGCTTACATAGCATTCCTGTGATTGGGCGTGAACTTGTTGCGCACGGGCTGCCAAAACAAACGCCAGTAGCGCTGGTGCAGAAGGGTACGACGCGCCAGCAACGCATCTATATAGAAACGCTGGAATCACTGGCAGACCTGGGTGAGCGGGAGCAGTTGCAGCCGCCTACTATTATTATCGTCGGTGAAGTCGTAAGCCTGCAGGAGAAGCTCAGCTGGTTTGGCATGAGCAGCCGCGGACAACAGACAGGCTGACGTACTGTTTGTCCCTGCTGGTCCACCTTGTTTTAACCTGCCTGTCTGTAGGACATTTGCCATTGTTGTGACTTTTTCCCGATGGTAGTCTCGATCTGAATCTGCATGATGCAGACAGGTAAAAATATAAACACAGGGGGAGGGTAAGATGATCAATGTAATGCTGGTGGATGATCATGATCTGGTGCGAAAAGGTATAAGGCGTCTGCTGGACGATGTCAGCGGTATCAAGGTGGTAGCCGAAGCGGTTGACGGTGAGCAGGCTGTTACCCAGGTACGCAGGAACAAACCGGATGTGATTCTGATGGATGTCAGTATGCCGGGGATTGGCGGGCTCGAAGCGACACGCAAGATTACCCGTTCGCTACCTGATATGAAGATTATTGCAGTAACTATTCATGATGATGACCCGTTTCCTGCGAGGTTGCTGGAAGCCGGTGCCGCCGGTTATATCACCAAGGGCTGTGATGTTGAGGAAATTATCAGAGCAATTCAGTCTGTACATGGCGGTCATCAATATATAACCCCGGGGGTTGCGCAAAAGCTTGCCTTGTCATTTATTAATAATGGCAACAAGTCTGCTACCGAAGAGCTTACCCCGCGTGAAATGCAGGTGATGCTGATGATCGTAACGGGTGAAAGCAACAAGGTTATTTCGGCAAAGCTTTGTCTTAGCCCGAAAACCACCAGCACTTACCGCTACCGCTTGTTCGAAAAGCTGGGTATTGAGAATGATGTAGAGCTTACCCGTTTTGCCATACGTCACGGACTCATCAAGGAAAACCT
>CAJQPV010000013.1 GCA_905480305.1 uncultured Gammaproteobacteria bacterium
CGCCTCATGGACGAGGCGCTTTTTTTATTCCGCCCATAAAAAACGGCGACACTCAGGTCGCCGCTCTTGAAGCAGCTGTTGTCACTGCCAGGTTTACCTCAGTCAGATTACGATAGCAGTTTCCAGACCGCCCAACCCAGCGTCGCGACGACGAGGCAGATAAGCCAGAATGTACCAAGTATCATAATCCCGTGAGGATGCTGCATAATTGCCTCCAATAAGAGTTTCCTTGAATACCATTAATGAGTGCATCCTTCGCTCGTCGAGAATACTATTCCAGCTGTATTAAAAATGACATAAAAGATTTACCGCCTGATTTCAGGTTTCTTCGACACGGGAGACTCTGGCGTTACATTTGTGACAGCGCGAACCAAAACGTCAATTACCCGTCAACAACGACAGAAAACCAACCCACCTTATCAGGCTGATAAATAAAAAAAGCGGCCCTGAAGGCCGCCGTAAAGAAGAGATTTAATCTGAAAACCTTAATCCAAAGTCTTTCGCATTATTGAAATACCAATCAGCCCGATAACGGCAGCCCCAATCAGCAGAACCTCTTCCGATAATGGTCCCGCTACCCTGACTTGCTGGCTGGACGACGTTGCGCTCCCGCCAGCAAAAGTTACGCTTTGTTTGCCCGATGATTGGGTATCACTGATCGCAGCATTTGCAGATACAGCAAGAACGGCAGCAAGCAAGCAGGTAAAAACCATACTCACCATGCGTGATTTTCCCATTTGAAGCCTCCCCTGGAAGTCCTGAACCCCATGTACCACCGGCCTGACTTTTATTGGCCGGCAGATACTAAACGTAGACCATCGCCCACAAAAAGCAAGGAAACCTGAACACACATTCCCTAACCAACTGTTAAGCAACAAAAACAGTGGTAACAAATCGGACTGATAAAGTTATGCGCAACGTCAGCATGGAGGTTAGACTGCCGCATCGACTCCAGCATGATTTCCACCAACTTGCGCAGCGAGCACAACGTCGCCGCCGCTATCCAACAGGCCATACAACTATAACCATGACTTCTTTTTCCACGCTGGGGTTAGACGCCCGCCTGCTGGCCAATCTTGGATCCATGGGGTATGAGGTTATGACGCCGGTACAGCAGCAAAGCCTGCCGGCTATCTTGCAAGGTGATGACCTCATCGCTCAGTCAGAGACTGGCAGCGGCAAGACAGTGGTGTTTGGTATCGGGCTGCTCACCCGACTCAACACACACAACTTCAACGTACAGGCACTGGTACTGTGCCCTACCCGGGAACTGGCCGACCAGGTGAGCAAGGAGATACGCCGCCTGGCCAGCGCTATCCCTAACATCAAGCTGCTTACCCTGTGCGGCGGCATGTCTTACAGACCACAGTCTGCCTCCCTGGAGCATGGCGCCCATATTGTCGTGGGTACGCCGGGACGAATTCTGAAACATCTACGCAAGGGATCGCTGCAACTCACCAGAATTAAAACACTGGTGCTGGACGAAGCGGACCGAATGCTCGATATGGGATTTTACGAAGACATAGCCGAGATTGTTGCCGCAACGCCCGATAACAAACAGACCCTGTTGTTTTCTGCCACCTATTCCGAAGAAATAAAACAGATCAGCGCATCCCTGCAAAAAAACCCCTGCAGCGTAACCATTGCGGCCAGTCACACCCAAAACAATATCGAGCAAGTATTCTTCGAGGTGGCAGGCAAGGACAAACGCATCCCTGCGCTGGTACTGCTGTTGAATCATTATAATCCAGCGTCTTGCGTTATCTTTTGCAATACCAGGGCACAGTGCCAGCAAGTCGCAAAGTCGTTGCAGGCAAAAGGGTTTAGTGCCCTTGCATTGCATGGGGACCTGGAGCAACGCGACCGGGATCAAACGCTGGTGCGCTTCTCCAACAAGAGTTGCTCTATCCTGGTGGCCACCGACGTCGCCGCACGCGGTCTGGACATAAAGGACCTGGAAGCGGTCATTAACTTTGAGTTGAGCTATGATCCGGAGGTGCACATTCATCGTGTTGGACGCACCGGTCGCGCGGGAAAATCAGGACTCGCCTTAAGCCTCTACCTCGCTGCCGAGTCACACCGGGTGACCGCGATTGAAGACTACCAAAAAGTCCCGAGCAGTTATTCTGCCATTGACCGTTTACAGCCAGATCAAACCCATGATTCAAGGCCACCCATGGTCACTCTGTGTATTGACGGAGGACGCAAGAACAAAGTGCGCCCCGGCGATATTCTCGGCGCCTTAACCGGGGATGCCGGTATTGCCGGCAACAAGGTCGGCAAGATCGATACCTTTGATCGCATTTCCTACGTGGCGATCGAACGCAACATGGCAGACAAGGCACTGCAACAACTCTCGAGAGGAAAAATAAAAGGCCGCTATTTCAAGGCAAGAAAACTCGAATAATTTTCAATCAGCCTATGAGCAACTATTTTACTCGCCGCGAACCACTCGCCACAGATTGAGATATTCATGACTCCCTGGATTTTACTGGACAGTGCCCAAGTACCCGGCAATAGCGGAGAGCTACGCCTGTACCAGCGGAATGATGAATTCTCGATAAAGATCACGGGGCGTGGCGAACTCATGAACAGTCGGGTTCATGGTTCTGAAGACGCCCTGGCAGAACACACCTGTGCCCGGCTTGTGAACCGCACAACACCCCGACTGCTCATTGGTGGACTGGGCATGGGGTTTACCCTGGCAGCCGCACTCAAACATCTCGGCAGCGGGGCTCAGGTCGAAGTGGCGGAGCTGATACCGGCAGTGGTGAGCTGGAACAAGGGGCCGCTGGGGGAACAGAGTGGCCAGCCGCTCCGTGATCCGCGCGTAACAGTGATCGAGAAAGATGTCGCACTGTTACTAAAAGCCGCAGAGCAAAGCTACGACGCTATCCTGCTTGATGTAGACAACGGCCCAGAAGGCCTGACACACAAGCAAAAT
>CAJQPV010000014.1 GCA_905480305.1 uncultured Gammaproteobacteria bacterium
AACTTAATGCTGCCCACCTGATGGCCGGTAATATTCCCGGCATTCGAGCTCACGCCCGCGGACCACACGCTGCCCTGTTAACGGTCCGCGTGACTCGGTGACCACGGTAGCCTGGCCTTCCTGGTGGTCGTCATCATAGAAATACAGCACCACCCAGTCATGCGTATGCTGCAACTCGTGGGCACGCGCCGTGTTGGAATACATCGCGGTAAAATGCCAGCCGTCACGGTCGGTATGTAACACCGGCAACCAGGCCTTGCCTTGTGGATTGAAACGTCGGGGAGCGACCATGGAAAGCCTGCCCTGCTTCGCCTGCAGACGGTATTCAGAATCAACCTCGAGCAGGGTTTTAACAGCCGGCCCGTCCGTGACTTGCCTGCGCGGCCGACTGCGGGTCCTGTCCAGCAACGCACCGAGTGCGCTTCTGATGCCGGCAACACGGCGGACACCGACCCCCGGCACTTGCTCCAGGCGACCATCACAGGCGGCCGTTTCCAGCGCCTCGAGCGTATCAATGTGCAAGGTCTTGTCTATTTGCCCAGCCAGCTTCGGCCCGATACCGGGCACCGACTGGAACAGCTGGACCGGGTCAAGTGTTCCGCGCAGTCGTTCAAGTTGTGCCCAATGACCGGTTGTCAGCAGTTCCTGGATCGCACTGGCGATACCCTTGCCGATGTTTGGCAGCTCTATCAAACCGGCACTGCCCGCGGTCTCGGTCAATTCACCGATATCCTGCTGCAGCCGCAAGACGGTCTCACTGGCATGTCGATACGCCGATATACGAAACGGATTGGCCCCCTGCTGCTCAAGCAAATCCGCTGCCTGGGCGAGCTTCATGGCAATCTGCTGATTCAGGGACGCTTGCATCTCACTGCAGCCCTGACAGGGATGCTCAGGTCTCACCCGGCACTTGTGACGGGACTTCCACGGGCTGTCCCGGTGGCACTCCCAACGGGGGTTCCGGCGTGGTCTCGGGCGGGCCTTGCGGAGCAACATCCGGCGGTATATCCGGTTGCGGTACCTCGGGCGGATTACCCGGCGCTATTTCCGGATCACCGCCACCCGTAAAACTGCAACTACCAGGGTGCATGATCAATCCCTCCATTCACTCTATGATTAAAGTGTAGCCCTGATAATCATATTTATCCTGCCGCAGCGCCCTGCATAAAAAAACAGGGCAGACCACGGTGAGTGCCCGTGAACAGTAAAGCTCAAGCGGGGATGGCGGTCTGCCCCTGATTTGACCTGATTCAATCAGATATCGCGAATTACCTTCAACATGTCGAGGGTGGTGACAACACCGATCAACTTACTGTCACGGGTTACAAACACGCGGTGAATATTTCCCTTCAGCATGGTCTCCGCAACCTCCTTAACGCTGTCATCCTCGGTCACTTCGAAAATCATGGGGGTCATAATATCCCGCACCTCAACCGGTGATTCGTAATGCGTGTGGAATATCTTGATTTCTTCCTGGCTCAGGTGGCGTTCGAGTTCATAGCGGTAGACATCGTGGGTCGCCTGCGAACCCGGGTTGTTGCCTGTCGTGCCGTTCTGGCGCACGATATCCGTCATGGACACCACCCCCACCAGCTCACCGTCTGCATCCGTGACGGGGGCTCCGGAGATACTGTTGTCAATCAGGACCTCGGCCAGCTTGTCCAGCGACCAGCCTGCCTCGGCCGAGAGTACCTCGCTGCTCATCACGTCACTGACAGTGATTTCCCTGATTCTTTCCAGCGTGTCATTCATCACTTCCTCCTGTACAGCCTGTTAATAGAATAAAGTTGCCCATTGTGATTCACAAAACCATGGTCAGTTTCAATTAGCGCCTGGCTGAGAGAGCCATTGTTATTATTCCGGCATTGCCGGGTTACGCTACACTTACCCGGGTTACGAAACATTACTGGCAGATTTGCTCTGCAGATCGGTCAAGTGTAGCGTAATCCGGAAAATAAGGCATGGATTCCAGGGACAGTTTACTGAATTCAATAGAGACAAAAGGCGTAATCTGAATGAAGAAACAGCAGGCCAACCAGCAATTCAACGTGCCGTTGCCGACCCCGGTGTTTCAAGGCCGCAAGCATTTACGCATCGCCCTGGTGGGCATGCCCAACAGTGGCAAAAGCACGCTGTTTCAGGCGGTGTCTGCGACGTCGATTCAAACCGGGGAACTGGCAGGTACGCATCTTACCTATGGTGAATGCCCGGTCCAGATCGGGTTCGACGAAGCCCGGCTGGTGGACCTTCCCAGCATCCAGTCGCTCACCAACCTGTCCCGGGAAGACCTGGTCGCCTTGCAGTACCTTTTATGGGGAGATCAGCCGCCACCGGTGTCGGCACACGAACAGGGCGCACCGCCAGCACCCTTTGCGCCACCCGACGTCATCATTCAGGTGGTGGATGCCACGGCGCTGCAGCAACACCTGGAACTCACCCTGGAACTGAGTCAGATCGGCAAGCCCATGGTTCTGGCATTAAACATGATGGACGAGGCCAGGAGAAAGGGACTACACATCAACAGCAGCAGCTTGAGTGAGCAACTTGGAATACCGGTGGTACCGACGGTCGCACTGATGGGGCATGGTATTTCGGAACTGTTCAGCGCGGCGACTAACGCTGTACGCGAGGGAGAATACCCGCATCCGCAGCGGCCCGATGATCATATTATAAAATCGCTGCAACCCCTGCGGAAGGCATTGCATGAACCCGGATTACAAAGGGCCTTCCGTGTTCCCTACTACTTTCTGCTGATGCAAGTGGCGGCCAACGATCGCTACTTCATGGATGAACTGCAACAACACTTTCCAGAGCGGCTGCCGGAGTTACTGGAATTACGCAGCGCGGCTGAAGCAACACTACCGCGCCCACTGGAACAGGAACTGCATGCGGACCGCCATCACCGCGCGGCTACTTTATATGAGACCGCAACCCGTTTGGGCCCGGCCCGGCAGGGACACGGTTGGCGCTACTGGCTGGACGAATTGTTTCTCAGCCCGCATTGGGGCTTACTGGGCAGCCTCGCTGTATTTGCCCTGGTACTGTTTGTGGTGTTCGAGGGCAGCACCTACCTGGACAGTATCACGGCTGCAAAACTAATCGACTGGATATCTGCCTGGCAGCCGGAAACCACCAGCGGCGTGGTGGGTCGCGCAGTAGCAGACGGTCTTATCGGCCTGGTGGGGATCGTTATTCCCTACATGATCCCGCTGGTTTTGTTACTGGTGTGGCTGGAGGAAGCGGGCATCATGCAGCGCATCGCGTTTGTAGTGGACCGCGGTTTTCATAAAATCGGTTTGCACGGTGGCGTAGCGCTGCCTTTCCTGCTTGGCCTCGGTTGCAATGTACCAGCCATATCCGGAGCGGCCGCGGTGGCCAGCGGCCGTGATCGCATCGTCGCGTCGTTGCTTATCACCTTTGTTCCCTGCTCCGCACGCTCTGCCATCATTCTTGCCATCGGCGCAAAATATCTCGGTGGTATTGGTGTGTTCGCGGTGTTCATGCTCACCATGATCGTAATTGCAGTACTGGGGCGCCTGCTGACGCGCCGTTATCCTGAAACCGGTCCCGGGCAGGTCATCGAGATCCCGCCCTATACAATGCCCACAGCAAATGCACTGCTTGGCAAAACATGGATGCGCACCAGCGACATCCTGACCATCGTCACACCGTTACTGGTTGGCGGCAGCATCGTGCTGGCGCTACTCACACATATCGGCGCCGACAACTTCATCAACACCGTATTCACACCCGTCACCAGTTGGTGGCTGGGCCTGCCGGTGGTACTGGGCGTACCGATCCTGTTTGGTGTGTTGCGCAAGGAACTATCCCTGCTGATGATCTATCAAGCCCTCGGCAGTTTCGAAATCGGCACTTATCTCGATTGGGTGCAGATCATGACCTTCCTTATTTTCCTGACCTTTTACATTCCCTGCATATCCACGTTCGCCGTCATGCTCAAGACCATAGGACGCAAAGACGCATTTTTCTCCATCGCCCTCTCCGTGGGTGTGGCACTACTGGTAAGCGGGGTTATTCGGGTGTTACTGGAAGGCGTACGCTGGATTTATGTTTAAGAAATCAACAATCAATGCGGTCAGTGTCTAATCGCAGTTACTCAAGGGTGTTTTTTAAAAACCCTGTTTAGCCACGGAAGCACACGAAATAACACGGACATACTCTATAAAGTGAGGCATTTTTCTTCCGTGTATTTCCGTGTGCTTCCGTGGCAAATATCTTTAGGCAAGCACCCTTCGGGTCAGTGATACTGCTGTCGCACTAAATCAAGAGTGTTATTTAAAAACCCTGTTTAGCCACGGAATTACACGGAAATACTCTATAAAGTAAGGCATTTTTTCTTCCGTGTATTTCTGTGTACTTCCGTGGCAAATATTTTTAAGCAAGTACCCTTCAGGTCAGCATCACCGCTGTCGCACTTACTTAAGAGTGTTATTTAAAAACCCTGCTTAGCCACGGAATTACACGGAATTACTCTATAAAGTAAGGCATTTTTTCTTCCGTGTATTTCTGTGTACTTCCGTGGCAAATATTTTTAGGCAAGTACCCTTCAGGTCAGTATCACCGCTGT
>CAJQPV010000015.1 GCA_905480305.1 uncultured Gammaproteobacteria bacterium
GGTTCCAGTATTACCCGGTCGGCCGGACAGAAACCGCGATGTGAGTCACGCTTCACTGTTCCCGGATATCTGCTGCTATAACCCTGTTTTATCCAACGGTTTCGTTCTGAATTACTTCAGGTCAGCCCTGTGCCTGCCGCGAGGCAGTCTGGTGTAAAGTGATGATTACCTAATAGACCGGCAGCAGAGCCCGCAAAAATCAGCACTACCTGCAGGAGTGGACCTCGTGCGCGAATTATTTCAGTGTTTGTTCAAGCCATAATGACGCAGCAAGGGCGCCATACTGGTGGCCTGGATAAACAGGGTGAACAGTACCACACCAAAGGCAATCGACTGGATGGTCCACCAGTAATCCAGTGAGGTAGGTAACGACAGGGCCAGCGCAAGAGTAACCGCACCGCGCAGACCGCCCCACAGCATGACAACCTGAAACGGACGACCAATGGGTTCAATCGGCGTTATCCGGTTCAGTAAAGCTACGCAGGTAAAAACCCCCAGTGTGCGTGCCAGCAATACGCCGGCTACACCTATCAGCATGGCGAGCCAGCGTTCCTCAAACATGCCCAGTGTGACAGTAACGCCCATGAAGAGGAATACCAGTGCATTGGCAACATAGGCATTAAATTCCCAGAGTTCCTGCTCGAAACCGGACTGCTCGCCGCTCGTTGTATGCCGGTTCCTGTAGCCGAGAATAAGCCCGCTGACAAGTACTGCCATTACGCCTGATACATGCAGCAGAGATTCGGCGATAATAAATGCCAGGTAGGCACTGATTATGGTTGCCAGTGCCTTGATGATTGTTTCACCGAGCAGTTTTATCAGTATGGAGAATATCAACCCCGTTGCCAGTCCCACCGCAATGCCACCGAAGAAAACGCGCAGAAAATGCAGGCTGGCATCTGCGGCTGACATGGGTCCGTCGCTGCCGGTTGCCAGGGCCAGAAATACACTGAAGACGACAATGGCAGCCGCATCGTTGAACAGGCTTTCTCCCTCCATCAGGATAGCAAGGCGTTCGGAAACACCCATCTGTCGCAGCAGGGCGACTACCGCCACCGGGTCAGTTGCAGAAAGCAGTGCGCCTGTTAACAAGGCTGCAATCCAGGGAAAGCCGGTCGAGTGACCCATGCCGAAGTAAACAAGCGCGGCTGTTAGGAGCGTTGACAGCAACATCAGGGGGATGGCGAGAAACAGAATGGGCAGCAGGTTTTTCCACAGCAGCCTTGCATTGATGTTATAGGCCGCTTCAAAAACCAGTACCGGCAGGAATACAAAGAAGATCAGGTCATGGAAATTTTCCGCCCGAATGCCGGTGTCGACGCCAGCCACTACCAGCAGTTCCGAGGCAAGAAAGCCGCTGAGGACAAGGATGGCGGTAAACGGCAGGTGAATTTTTCGTGCCAGCGGCTGAACAAGGATTGCCAGTAGCAGCAGGCTGAACAGCAGCAGCAGGGTGTGTTCAGTTGCTGTTACCATGTGTTATTTCTTCAAATTGTGCCGGCTTTTTGTTTGCTCGGCTGCATGTCCGGATGTAATTCGTTGAGTGGCACAGAGAGTCCGTTGTTGCCAACGACCCGGGCATGGAAGCGCAGCAACTCACGCGGCTCCTTGACGCCGCAGGAGTGCGCGATGATGCCGACCTCGTAGACCATGTTTTTTGCATAGCTGGCAACACGCACAGCCTTGTCATCCGGGTTCAGGCCTTTTTGCAGGCGTTTGTTATGGGTGGTGATGCCGGTGGGACAGGTGTTCTTGTTGCATTGCAGGGCCTGGATACAGCCCAGTGCAAACATAAAACCACGCGCGGAGACAACAAAATCTGTGCCCATGCATAAAGCCCAGGCAACATCGGCCGGGGTGATCAGCTTTCCGGAAGCAATCACTTTTACCCGGTCACGCAAACCGTATTCATTGAGCTTGTCGATCAGTAACGGCAGGCTTTCGCGCAATGGCAGGCCGACATCATCAATCAACGGCATCGGGGCGGCACCGGTACCGCCATCTGCACTGTCCACGGTGATAAAATCCGGCGCAGTTTCGATGCCGCGCTCCAGCACTTCTGCAAACAGGTTATCCAGCCAGCCATAGGCGCCGATGACTGCCTTGAAGCCAACGGGTTTTCCGGAGACATCGCGTACCCGGTTGATTACATCCAGCAGCTCGGTGTTTGAATTGATATCAGTATGACGGTTGGGGCTGATGGCGTCGCTGCCGACTGCTATGCCGCGAATGTTGGCGATTTCTTCCGTCACCTTGCCGCCCGGGAGAATGCCGCCCTTGCCGGGTTTGGCACCCTGGCTCATTTTCAGTTCAAACATGCGCACACTGTCATGTGCAGCCACTTCACGTATCTTGTCGTCGTCCAGATTACCGTCGAGGTCGCGCACACCGTTCTTGGCAGTACCTATCTGAAAGACAATATCTGCGCCGCCTTCCAGGTGGTAGGGCGACAGTCCGCCTTCACCGGTGTTCATCCAGCAACCGGCAGCTTTCGCACCCTTTGATAATGCAAGTATGGCAGGTTTCGAAATGGCACCGTAACTCATGCCGGAAATATTAAACAGTGACGAGGTGGTATAGGGTGTGCGGCAGTTTGGCCCGATGGTGATACTACCTGGCACGGCTGCATCTACGCCGAGGGTGGGGAAGGGGCAGTTCACAAACAGGACGGTGCCGGTCGGGCGCAGGTCGCGGGTAGAGCCAAAGCCAACAGTATTATCGATATTCTTGGCTGCCCGGTAGGCCCAGGAACGCTGTGCCCGGTTGAAAGGCAGTTCCTCCCGATCCATGGCAAAGAAGTACTGGCGGAAGAACTCACCGATGTGTTCAAAAAAATACCGGAACCTTCCGACTACCGGATAATTTCTGCGGATGGCGCTTTTTGTCTGGGTGATGTCGATAAAAAACATCACAATGATGGCCAGTACTCCAAAGCCGATCAATATGACGAACAGGGCTGCAAATACCTGCATGATCGCTGCTATAACCGGAAATGCTTCACCGGAAATCATGTCCATACGAATGCCCCGTTTTTAATTACAAATAATAGATTGACCGGTGCTGCTGATATTTACAGCACCGGCTGGAATTGACTGTCAGGAACGATTAGCTGTACGCCATTTACGTGCAATCCAGTAATCAAGGCTGAAATACTTGCCGCCTCCCAAAAACAGCAGGGCCAGTAGCATGATTAAATAAGTAACAGCAAATTCGACACCGTTGTTGAGAACAACAAAGCTGCCATTCTCTGTCAGCCAGCTGTAGTCTCCGTGTTGTTGTAGTATTTCCTTGGCCTTGTCGAGTCGTTCGACGGCACCTTCGGTACGCGGTGTTGCAAAGATGCCGCTGCCTTCTGCAATGGCCGACCAGCCGTTTGGCAGGTGCACGGTCACCGCGGCGACAATCATGGTGACGATCAGTGGTATGGATATCCAGCGTACCGCAAGGCCGATCAGCAACAGGATGGCGCCGAAATATTCTGTATAGGATGCCAGGTAAGCCATCAATTCAGGAAACGGCAGGCCAAGTCCCCAGTCGGGGTTGCCAAACCAGTCAATAATGTCCTGCTTGGGGGCGAAGTTACATCCGCCGGCAGCATTACTCATACAGTCAAGACCGGCGTTGTTGAGTTTATGTGTGCCGCCCATCCAGAAGATCGGTACCAGGTACAGGCGCAGTGCCAGTGGCGCCAGAAAATCTATGGCACGTGTTTTGTCGAGCAGATTCTGAAAAAAATTAACTATACCGATCATGGTTCTCTCCCCACTGCGTAGTTTTTGTTATAGCTGCATCGTGCAGCTACTGCTGCTCAAGTATTTATTTTTGTACCAAGAATGATGTCTTTATCAGCCAGTCCGGCAAGTATTTCTGCTCCGCCTGCGATGACAACTTCCGGTTGAGGGTGTGACATCTCGAGTGCAATGCAGTCCAGCAACAGCCGGCCAATTTTTTTGTTGTTTTCGCTGATCAGTTCCAGCAGACGCTTGGTTACCGGGTTCACCTCCATGAAGCCGACGACATCCTGGCGGTCGCGATAGACAACGATGTTTGTTGGCTGCTCGCCCGGTTCTTCCGGTATGAAATCCGGTCCGATCCGATGAACCGGAAAACGATAGCTCAGATGCCAGGCAAGCGGGGAA
>CAJQPV010000016.1 GCA_905480305.1 uncultured Gammaproteobacteria bacterium
CAGAGCAGGGAACAGCTGGACAGGTTTGATGTGATCTTGCTGGATATGTGGTCAAAGGATCCTGTTAAGCGTCCGGACGGCAAGACCAGCAGTGTTGCGCAATGGGCGAAACAGCTGAATGTGCAGTATGCGCCATCATTGGTGTTTTTCGATGCACGGGGAAAGGAAGTGTTCCGGACAGAAGCCTACCTGAAGTCATTTCACGTGCAGTCTTCGATGGACTATGTCGCTTCGGGTGCCTACCTTGAGCAACCCAGTTTCCAGCGATTCATATCGGCGCGTGCCGAGGCCCTGGAAGCGCAGGGCGTGCATGTGGAGCTGATGGAGTAAGCCCCTGTGCTGTGAGGCGCGTGACTTGTCTTGCTACAGCATGTCCTCAAGCGTGAACTGTCGCCCGGTTATTCCACGGCTTTCCGGCCCGATAAGGTAGAGAAAAGCGCGCGTCACATCTGCCGGTGACCTGAGCTGGCTGCTGTCTTCAGCCGGGTAGGCGATGCGGCGCAAGGCTGTGTGGACCGGACCGGGGTCGAGGCTGTTAACGCGGATGGAGGTATTCGATTCAAGTTCTTCGGCGAGGGTTTGCATGAATATTTCCAGGCCGGCCTTGGAAACCCCGTAGGCGCCCCAGTAGGCTTTGCCCTTGCGGCCGACTGCGTCAGAGGTGAATACAATACTGGCATCTTCGCTGGCATTCAGCAGGCCGAGGCAGGCTGTGGTGAGCAGGTAGGGTGCATTCAGGTTGGCCTGCAGGTTCTGGAACCAGAGTTCGTTATCGTAGTTGGCAAAGGGAACCAGCGCGCCCAGCTGGGCGGCGTTGTGTATCAGGCCGTCCAGGTGTCCAAACTCATCTGCAAGTGTTGCTGCCAGTTGAGTGTAATCATCCGGCTCGGCGCCTTGCAGATCCATCGGGTAGAGTGCAGGTTCGGGATGTCCGGCGGCAACAATACTGTCATAGGCCTGCTCAAGGCCGGCTACGTCACGGTCCAGCAGGATAGTGGTGGCACCCTGTGCGGCCATATCCATGGCAACGGCCAGTCCAATACCTTCGGCTGCGCCGGTGATCAGGATGACCCGGCCCTGCAGCAGCTCGGTCGGCTGGCTGCGGGTATTCAGTGATTCGGCTGTGTTGTTCATAAGTGGCGCAAATTATACCGCTGTTTCAGCATGACTGTTTGACTTGCAATAATCAGTGGGGCGCAAGTTGCGTGCTTGTTCTGATCAGTGTGTCAGCAGCTGTCAGTGCTTTTCCGCGGATTGATCGTTGCTGGCGGGGATCGCTTCCGGTGCTTCCACGTGCCGTGCGCTGCGCTCGATGGGTTCCAGGCGGGGTGGTTCCTTTCTGGCCGTGACGCCCAGCTCCGTGAATTTTTTCGCACCTGGCAAAATGCGAGAATCATAGGAGCTTATTGCCTTGTTATAGGCGCTGACACTGCTGTCAAGACTACGTCCCAGCCTGGACAGGTGTTCTGCAAAAGTGGCGAGACGGCCATACAGGTCTTGCCCGACCTCGCGGATCACCTCTGCATTTTCTGCCAGAACTTCCTGGCGCCAGCCATACGCGATGGCACGTAACAACGCGACAAAGCTGGTGGGTGTGGCAAGGATGACGTTTTGTGACAGCGCATCTTCAATCAGAGTGTGGTCGACGTCCAGGGCGGCGCTGAGAAACTGGTCGCCGGGAATAAACAGCACGACGAAATCCGGGCTATGCCTGAATTGTTGCCAGTAGGACTTGCTGGAGAGTTCCTTGATGCGGGCGCGTACATTGCGAGCATGCTGTTGCAGTCGGGTTTTCCGTTCCTCGTCGTTAACAGCTTCCACCGCTGACAGGTAGGCATCCAGCGGGGTCTTGGCATCAACAATGATTTCCCGTTTGTCCGGCATGCGGACTATCATGTCCGGGCGTTGTTGACCGTTATCAGTCTGTACCGAGGCCTGTTCCTGAAAGTCACAGTGTTCGACCATGCCGGCGAGTTCGGCAAGCCGTTTCAGGGTTAGCTCACCCCATTGTCCGCGTACTTCGGGCCTGCGCAGCGCCTGTACCAGGTTGCGGGTTTCGGACTGTAGCAGGCGGTGTGATTCTGCCATGGTCTCAAGATGTTTGGTCAACGCGCCATGTGCCTGCTGACGGCCACTCTCCATTCTTTCTACCTGCTTTTCTGTTTTTTCAAGGGCGTCACGAATCGGCTTGACCAGGTTTTCCACGGCTTTCTCACGCTTTTCCAGCTCACCCTCGGCTTTGATATGAAACTGACCGAGACTTTCCTTTGCCAGCCGCAGAAATTGTTCATTGTTACTGTTCAACGCTTCGGTCGCCATGGCATTGAAGGTATCTTTGAGCTGTGAATTAAGCTGTTCGAGGGCGGCCTGTTTTTCCAGCGCACGCATGCGTTCGTGGCCCAGTTCGGTTTCAAGCTGCGCGTACTCGTTGCGCAGGCGTGCAAGCTTGCCGGCAAGATAGAAGTAGACGCCCAACGCACCGCTAATGACGGCAAGCAGTAATGCGGGAATTAGAACAACAAGGTTGTCTGCTGACATTTGCAGGCTAGCTGACATCTAGTGGTTGTCCATCCAGGCCAGCAGGTCACCCGGCTGCTCAATCAAGCTGTTCGCATTCCAGCTATATGGGTCGTCGTCCTTCTGGATGTAGCCAAACAGGGCGACCAGTGTTTGCATGCCGGCATTGTTTCCGGCTTCTATATCACGCTGTGCATCACCTAGATAAATACATTGTTCCGGCCTGCTGTTGGCAAGCTCGCAGGCGTGCAGCATCGGTGCCGGGTGTGGCTTGCGTTCATCCAGGGTGTCGCCGCTGACAACGCAGGCAGCGCGATCAAACAGCTCCAGGTCTTTCAGTAACGGTTCGGTTAGCCAGCCGGGTTTGTTGGTAACGATGCCCCAGTTAAGGCCACGTTGTTCGATGTTGTCGAGCAGTGCGTTAATGCCGGGGAACGGTTGCGTATGGCGAGAAATATTTTCCCGGTAGATATCCAGCAGCCGCTGCCGCAATGGCTCGAATGTCGCATCCGAGCTGTCTATATTAAATCCCAGTTTTATGAGTGCCATACCGCCATGTGAAACCACCGGGCGAATGTGCTCGTAGGGCAGTGGTTCGCAGCGGTTTTCCTGCAGCAGGCAATTTAGCGCGTCGGCCAGGTCTGGCGCGGTATCAAGCAGGGTGCCATCCAGGTCAAACAGGATGGTGCGGGTGGTGGCAGCCGGCAGGGTGCGGGGCATCAGGTCTTGCAAAAGCATGCCATATAGTTGACTGACACATCAGAGCCAAGTTTGTATTCCCGGGTCAGCGGGTTATAGC
>CAJQPV010000017.1 GCA_905480305.1 uncultured Gammaproteobacteria bacterium
ACTCGCTTCGAAGGAATCTGTCATAAACCTGCAGTTACTCGAAAATTTAACACGGGATATTTAACCATTAAAATACACAACGTCCTGGCTGTTATCGGCATTGCAACCTTTGCAGCAGCGGTATTACTGAAAGTCAGCACTGCAAGCGAGACCGCAGAGACCGCTTATGTCACAACGGCACCAATATCCGCGGCAGCCGGTGATTTTGTGAAGCCGTCCCCCGAAGAGTTACGTGCGCAGTTAAACCCGTTGCAATTTGAAGTCACCCAGAATGAGGGTACCGAACCTGCCTTTAAAAATGAATACTGGGACAACAAGCGGGCAGGTATCTACGTGGATGTCGTCTCGGGACAACCGCTGTTCAGCTCTACCGACAAGTTCAAATCCGGTACTGGCTGGCCCAGCTTTGTCCAGCCCATCACGCCGGATGCCTTACAGACACACACAGACACGCGGTTCTTTATGAAGCGTACCGAGTTGAAAAGCAGTATTGCGAAATCACATCTGGGCCACGTGTTCGAGGACGGGCCAGAACCAACCGGCCTGCGTTACTGTATTAACTCTGCTTCGCTGAAATTTATCCCCAGGGAAGACCTGGAAGCAAGCGGATACGGGGAATACCTGTCGCTGTTTGATGATTGATCTGTACGGGAAGCCCTGTTTTAACAGGACTCCCCGTTACAATTGTTACCGGGAGAATAAAATCTGATCAGCCGTATACCGCACGGGCAGCAGCAACAGCGACACCGGAATGAACCGGTGCTTTCATGCCGCTCAGCACGGCATCCAGCGCACCCAGACAGAACAGCACATTGGTCTGGTTGCTGGCAAAGCCCATCAGGCCAACACGCCAGATCTTGCCGGCCATGGCACCGAGCCCGGCACCGATTTCAAGGTTGTATTCATTCAGCAGTGCACTGCGAACGGCTGCTTCATCAACACCATCAGGAATCGATACTGCATTCAACTGCGGCAGACGCTGTCCTTCAGGAACAACGAAGCTGAGACCCATTGCTTCAAGACCGCTGCGCAAGGCATCGTGGTTTTTCTGATGACGTGCCCAGGAGTTTTCAATACCTTCTTCCTGCAGAATCACCAGTGCTTCATGCAATGCATACAAAGTGTTAACCGGTGCCGTATGGTGGTATGCACGCTTTGCACCGCCACCCCAGTAACCCAACACCAGGTTCAGGTCGAGGAACCAGCTCTGTACCTTTGTCTTGCGACTGGTAATCACGTCGACGGCACGCTGACTGAAAGAAACCGGGGACAGCCCGGGTACGCATGACAGGCATTTCTGGGTGCCTGAATATATGGCATCGATATCCCAGTCGCTGACCATCAGCGGGGAACCGGCAAGCGAGGTGACGGCATCAACGATCACCAGGCAGTCATGTTGATGTGCCAGTGCCGTTAATGTCTTTGCATCGGAGATGGCGCCGGTGGATGTTTCAGCATGCACAAAGGCAAGAATTTTGGCGTCGGGATTGGCCTTTAGTGCCTCTTCCACTTTTTGCGGATCGACAGCCACACCCCAGTCGTCTTCCACCATGACGGCAGTACCGCCGCAGCGTTCAACATTTTCCTTCATGCGACCACCGAACACCCCGTTCTGGCAGACGATCACCTTGTCACCCGGCTCGACCAGGTTTACAAAACACATTTCCATGCCGGCAGAACCCGGCGCCGATACCGGCATGGTCAGTTCATTACTGGTTTGAAAGGCATAGCGCAGCAGCTCTTTCATTTGGTCCATCATATTGACGAATTCGGGATCCAGGTGACCAATAGTCGGTCGTGACATGGCCTCGAGAATGCGCGGGTTGACATCAGACGGACCAGGACCCATCAGGGTACGAACAGGGGGATGAAATGACTGAATACTCATGTGTGCCTCTTGCTACTGATAATTATCGGAAATAGTGAAATTTCAAAGCGCAAATTCTAGCATTTTCGGCGCTAATGCCCATATCTCATTGTTGATGCAGAAAACAGCGTACTGTCTGGTCTCCGGCAGCAGTTTCCGGCGGGTAGCTGTCCCTGCAAATATCCATGGCTTTTGGGCAACGCGGGTGAAAATGGCAGCCAGTGGGCGGCTGTGCCGGAGACGGGATATCACCTTCCAGGCGGATAATCTCACGTTTCGACTGTGTATCCGCGACCGGTACTGCGGATAACAGGGCCTCGGTGTACGGATGCAGAGGTCGCTCCAGCACATCGGCAACCGGTCCCTCTTCCACAATGCGCCCCAGGTACATGACAGCGACCCGGTCTGCCAGGTAGGAAACCACAGACAGGTTATGCGTAATAAAAAGGTAGGACAGCCCCAGCCTGTTCTGGAGTTCCTTGAGCAGGTTCAGTATCTGCGCCTGTACCGACACATCGAGTGCGCTGGTTGGCTCGTCACAGATAACCAGTCGCGGATCGACGGCCAGTGCGCGAGCGATACAAATGCGCTGGCGCTGGCCACCGGAAAACTCATGCGGATAACGCTGTGTCTGATCTGCTGACAGACCGACCTGCTCAAATAATTCATTTACACGGGCGCGTCGTTGTTGCCTGGTCTTTCCGATGCCCTGTGCAATCATGCCCTCTTCGACAATATCGCCGACCATCATGCGCGGATTCATGGAGGAAAAAGGATCCTGAAAGATAAACTGGAAGTCTGAACGTTTCTTTCTCAACGCCTCGCCCTTCAACTTTGTCAGCTCGACAGCTTCGAACTGTACGCTGCCATCGGTAGGTTTGATCAGCTGTAATATGGCCTTTCCAACTGTTGTTTTGCCGCAGCCGGATTCACCTACCAGCGCCTGTGTACAACCTTGCGGTATCGCCAGTGAAACACCATCAACGGCATAGACGTAACCGGCTGTGCGTTTAAACACGCCCTTGTGTATCGGAAAGTGCACTTTCAATCCGGACACAGTCAACAACTCTTTGCCACGACTTAGGTGACTGCTGCTAATGGCCGTTGCCTGCTGCTCATTAACTGCCGCAGCGGGTGCCGGGATTGATTTGTCCAGTCGATGGCAGCGTGCATGCTGGCCTTCTGATGTAGCGTTCCAGGCCGGCACATGAGAACGGCAGTACTCCCATGCAAACTCGCAACGTTCCTCAAAGCGGCAACCATCAAAATCACGATCCAGGGGAGGCACCGTTCCCGGTATGGTATCCAGCTCATGTTCGCGCTTGTGCACATCAGGCAACGATTCAAACAGTTTTCTGCTGTACGGATGGCTCGCCGCGCCGAAAAAACGATCCCGGGCGGCTTCTTCAACCAGTTGGCCGGCATACATAACTGCAACCCGGTCTGCCATCCCGGCAACAATGCCGAGATCATGCGTGATCAGTAAAATGGCCATGCCGGTGTCCTGTTGCAGTTTTTGCAACAGTTCCAGCACCTGCGCCTGTATGGTTACATCCAGTGCCGTAGTGGGTTCATCGGCTATCAACAGATCCGGCTCACCTGCCAGTGCGATTGAGATCATGACACGTTGCTTCATTCCGCCGGATAACTGATGCGGGTATTCCCGGTAACGACGCCGGGGATCCGGGATGCCGACCGCGTCAAGCAGTTCCAGCACCCGCTCCTGCGCGGCATGGCCTTTCATGCCATGATGTTGCTGCAGTACCTCGCCTATCTGGTCGCCAATCATCAGCACCGGGTTTAGCGAGGTCATGGGTTCCTGGAAGATCATGGAAATCCGCCGGCCGCGTATGCGACGCATTTCCGACTCAGGCAACAGCGTCAGGTCTTCACCGTCGAGGTAGACATGCCCATGGGTAATCTGCCCGATCGGTTGTGGCAACAGCCGCAGTATTGACAGTGCCGTCATTGATTTACCGCAGCCAGACTCACCCAGCAGCGAATAGGTTTCACCCCGCTGTATCTCCAGGCTGACACCGTCTACCGGGCGGATGGCGCCTTTGCCCCGGCCAAGTCGAACCCCAAGGTTGTCGAGTTTCAGTAATGGTTGAGTCATAAATTTACTACCTGAGGCATCAGCGGTCACGGGTGCGTGGGTCAAAGGCATCACGTACGGCATCCGAGAAAAGGTTGGCTGCCAGCACCAGCATGAACATAAACAGGAAGGCCGCCAGCAGTGACCACCAAACCACCGGTTCACGTGCCATCTCCAGGCGGGCCCCATTAATCATATTGCCCCAGCTGTTCATGGTCGGATCCACACCAACACCAACATAGGACAGTACCGCCTCAGCCAGTACCAGGCCGCTGAAATCCAGTACCACGGTAATCAGCACCACATGCATCACATTGGGCAATATGTGGCGGCTGATGATTTTGCGGTGTGCGACACCAAAGGAGACCGCGGCCTGAATATATTCGGCCTCGCGCAGCTTCAGGGTCTCGCCCCGCAGCAGCCGACAGAGCCCGGTCCAGCTGGTAATACCAAGAATAATACACAGAAACAACAAACGGATATCTGCTCTTTCTACGGTTGTTTCAAAATAATCGGCATGGTTCGCAATGAATACCTGCAGCATCAGGATAGCCGCTGCTATCAAAAGTACACCGGGGATGGAGTTCAGCGTGGTATAGACATACTGCACCACATCATCAATCCAGCCACGCGCATAGCCGGCGACGATCCCCATGAAGATGGCAAACGGCAGCATGATGAGCGTGGTGAGCGTGCCGATGACCAGCCCGGTACGAATACTCTTCAGTGTCAGGTAAAACACATCCTGGCCGACCTTGTCGGTACCCAGCACGTGGTAGGCAGCGGCGAGATTTATTGCGAGAAACAGCAGCAATAACAACAGCGACAACATCAACAAAACGGTGCGCCAGGGAATTGTGAACCGGCCCGTTAAGATATCCCGTGCAGTCACACCCAGCGGCTGCTGGTGGCGTCTTGCCAGCCAGTACGCCATCAACAACAACATCAGCATAGCAGCGAGCAGCGTTTCAACCACCGCCAGCAGGCTGCGTTGCAGAATATCACTCAGCCTGCCATCGACTGCATC
>CAJQPV010000018.1 GCA_905480305.1 uncultured Gammaproteobacteria bacterium
AGAAAGCAGGTAGTCCTGCCTTTCGGGCAACATTAAATCAAGATCACTCGACTTAAACACGATGCCATCGAAATCGCTGTTAAACATAACAGGCGCACGGAGAATCTTGCGATAGAACGCCTTCTCCTCCGGTTCATCATAGTGGAAATTGATGCTGACCGGATTCCAGCGCTTCCCGCTGATCGCGTTAAGAGCAAAAAACAAATTGCCAACGGCAAGTTGCACGCACTGTTTTATAAAGCGCGGGGTGGGGGGATGAAATGTCCAGGTACAGTACGCGAGCTCACCTGCCACCTTCAGCTTCCACTCTATCCCCTGACCTTGCAGGGAAAGGTAGCGAATCACTTCATTCAGTGCCGCTCTCAAATCGGGGGCAGCCTGCATCGCCAGACCAACAAGACCAGCAGAAGACAGCCCTTGTATACTTGAAAGCAGAAGTGAAAAGTGGTCGCATCGAGTTTCCTTAGCGGCAAGCTCAAGCAACTGAGTAATGGCTTCTAGTGATATATAGTCATCTTCACTGTCCAAAATATCTTGATCGAGCCCCAGCCGCTGCATTATTACAGCAGGATCCCCGCCCAGTTGTGCAACCAGCGGTGAAAAGCCGGCAAGTACGCCAACACGAACTAAATAGGGCATATCCCGGGCACCCCAACAGAGAAGCAATAAGTTATTTGACCGCGCTTGGCGCAAAAAATCAAATGCTTGGCGCCTGAGATCAAGTAGAAAAAAATCACCTCCGTAAGAATAGTGTTTCATAAGCAACGCCACACATAGACACGTATCCGGCGAGGAGTACGCCATGAAACACAGCTCTGTGTTGCCGATTGAACAACTTGATCAGCCGGTCAGCGTCGAAATCAGGGTGTAGCGTTTACAAAATTTAATCGAATGGCTGTTGCCGCTGCATAATCTCCCGCTGAGACTTTTCGGCGAAGGGTCAATAAACACTTATCAGTTTGTCAATATTAGAGAAGCATAAAATGAGCTTTACTACATTCACCACTGAAAAAGACGGCGATATTCTTACGGTTACGTTCAACAATGGTGACGTCAATATTCTTTCAGCAACAATGGCAGGAGAGTTGGTTGCTTTGGTAGATCAACTATCAGCAGATACCGAGACCAAAGCCGTTGTCTTTGAGAGCGCTAATGAAAAGTTTTTTATTGCTCATTTTGATATTGGTGACATTATCAGGATAATCGAAGGAGACGAATCAATCCCGGCGAGCAAAACGCCAGGCTTGAACGTGTTACAAGCGCTCGGATTATCTATCCAGAATTTACCACAGGTAACCGTAGCCAAGATTGATGGCATCTGTCGCGGGGGCGGCTTTGAATTTATGCTGGCCCTGGATATGTGCTTCGCCTCTGAGCGCTCTCAATTCTGCTTCCCCGAGGCTGCCGCTGGCTTTCTCCCAGCCGGTGGCGGCAGCACGCTATTGCCCTTGAAAGCAGGAAGTGGCCGCGCCCTGGAAGTCATGCTGGCATGTCGGGATTTCACCGGCAAAGAGGCCGAACAATACCATTTCGTCAACCGTTCTTTTGCGACAGCAGAAGCACTTGACGCTTATGTGTCCGATGTCGTCAAGCGGATCAGTGCCAATAACCGCGATGCGATTCTGGCGGTTAAGTCCGTGACAAGGAAAACCTCTTCCGTGATGGGAGAGAGCATACTTGCAGGATTGGCACAGGAAAATGAATCAATGTATCAATGCCTTGCTGATCCGGTGGTAATGGCCAACATTAGAAAACTGGCTGCAGTGACCGGTTCACGCGACACTGAACTTGATTTGCTTGCTACCATCACTTCAACAATAGAGATATAGGATGAAAATCCGAAATATATTGGCGGTGGGTGGCGGTGTGATGGGCAGTCAGCCTGGTTTCTACTATGCCATGAACGGTTACGATGTTGTTCAGTACGACATCAGTCGAGAGGCGCTTGCGGCCTGCAGGGAATACCATCAAGTCTATGTCGAGCCTTTCCGAGCAACATTTCCCGCCGTTACCGATGAGCAGATTGAGGCGGGACTGGCGCGAATCCGCTATAGCTCCGACCTGGCGGAAGCCGCCAGAGACGCGGATCTGGTAACCGAATCCGTACCCGAAGTACTGGAGGTCAAGCGTCAGGTCTGGGCCGATCTTCATCGTCACTGTCCGGCGCATACGATCTTCACCACCAATACCTCGACCCTGCTGCCCAGCGCCATCGCCGATGCCACGGGGAGGCCCGGGCAATTTCTGGCCCTGCACTATTGCATCGGAATGTGGGATGGACCTATAGGGGAGGTGATGAAGCACCCCGGCACAGAGGATTCAGTTTTCCAGCAGGTGGTCGAGTTTGTCGAAAGTGCCAACCTGATCCCCATCAAACTGGAAAAGGAGCAGCCGGGTTATGTCATAAATTCCATTCTGTTGCCCTGGCTGCAGGGTGCGTTGGATCTTGTCGTCAACGGTATCTGCAGTTACCAGGACGTCGACCGGACCTGGATGCTCTGTAGCAGAGGCATGCCCCTGGGCCCGATAGCAATTCTCGATCTGGTGGGCTTCGAGGTGTACCGCAATGTTCAGCGCGCGAAGGCA
>CAJQPV010000019.1 GCA_905480305.1 uncultured Gammaproteobacteria bacterium
GCCCATTGGTTTTCGCCTTGCGGTACGTAACCCTGAACAGATAGAGTCGCTGATCGTGCAGAACGGCAATGCCTATGCCGAGGGTCTGCGCGAATTCTGGGACCCGATACGCAAGTACTGGAAGGAACGGACACCGGAAAATGCAGCAGCGCTGGCCGGCTTTATTTCTCCGGAAGGCGTGAAGTGGCAATACACCCACGGTGTGCGTAATGAATCTGTTATCAGCCCGGATAACTGGAATGTTGATTTGCGTCACCTGACGCGAGCAGGTAATCCCGAGATCCAGCTTGCGCTGTTCTATGACTACCAGAACAACGTGCCGCATTACCCGGCATGGCAGGCCTACTTTCGTGAGCACCAGCCGCCCACACTGATTGTCTGGGGCAAGAACGACTATATCTTCCCGGCAGAAGGTGCGTATCCCTACAAGCGCGATCTTGATAATGTGGATCTTCACCTGCTGGATACCGGCCACTTTGCGCTTGAGGAAGATAACGACCAGATTGCCAGCTTGATACGTCGCTTTCTGAATACCGATGTCGCCAGCAACAGGTAGGACAGCTTGCGCGTGCCCGTAGCCGGGCACGCGCAAGCTGCAACATCGTATAACTTCCGAGAGTCCAATCCGTGCATTCATACGCCTGCTTGATGCCGGGTCAGTATCAAAGCCCGTTTCAACCGATATTCAAGGCATGAGATACGCCTTGCTTAAAATAGTCGGTTAGCTTGATTGTTTGCTAGACTACGCCCCTTTGGGATCGGGTATTTTCGCGTCAAGCGTACTCTCATGCGACAGACACTATGTTAACAACACTCAGGGAAGTCAGGGCCCGTATCCGCTACCTGATAGACCGCGCCTTTGCCCGTGAATTTACCGGCCAGCTGTTACTGTTTTTTGTTCTGGTAGTAAGCGTCACCCTGTTTGGAATGACGGCGATATTTTTCGGTCTTTTTTCGGCGGACAATGCCAACATCGCCGGCATCCATCAGGACATCGACAGGGGCTTCTGGGACTCATTGTGGTGGTCGCTTAACCAGGTGCTGCCACTGCGTGGTTTTGAACGCATGTATCACGCAACCGGTGTGGTACTGGCGTATGCTTTTTTTCTGTCCCTGATGGGGCTGGTGGTATTCAGTGTGCTGATCTCCCTGATCAACAACACCATGCTGGGCCGCATTGAAGCGCTGCGCCGTGGCGAGACGCCGGTCCTCGAGCGTGATCATGTGCTGCTACTGGGCTGGAACAACAAGGTGTTCTCGGTGTTGCGGCAGCTGGCGCGGCTGGAACCGGGTATCAAGGTCGTGATCCTCGCGCCGCGTGAAATAAACTATATGCAGGAAGAGTTACGAGTCTCGGGGATACAGCGCGAACGTATCACCATTATTTTACGCAGCGGTGTGCCGAGCAATCGCAATGAACTGGAACGTGTTGCCATGGACCACGCCAGCAGTATTATCATTCTTTCTACCGATGCCGATGACAGTGAGTCCATCAAGTCGATGGTATTACTGGCAGCAAAGGATGACTGGCCCGGCAGGGTGCCTGCACTGACTTCTGAAATAGCCCATGAACAGAACTACGAGCTGGCAAAGATAGCCTCCAGGGACCGCTTGCAGATCGTTTCTTCAGCAAAAGTGATCAGCAAGGTGATCGTGCAAACGATTCGTAATCCCGGTTTGTCAGCTATCTATAACGAACTGTTCTCACCGGAAGGTAACAGTATTTACGTGCAACAGGTGCCTGCGTGTAACGACCTTGCTATTGAAGACATCGCTTACCTTATAAGCAATGCCATACCCATCGGTATTACCTGGGAGAAGCAGCAGGATGGCGCTATCCGGCATGCCGTTGCACTCAACCCGGAGCCCGATTATGAGGTTGCAGCTGACGAGCAGCTGGTGTTTATTGCCCGCGGACTGCCGGTTAATTACAGGGCCTCTGAAACTGCTTTCGTATCAAAACTTGCCCGCGAAGGAGGCGGTCACACCAGTGTTCCACGCCGGGTACTGCTGATTGGCTGGGCGGACATGATTCACGACATTCTGCTGGAGCTGAATGCACATGCCTTGTCAGGAACAGAGATTACTATCTTGTCAACGCTTACCCATGCGGAGGCCAGTGACCGCATCAGGCAACGCGAGGCGGTGGCACTGCCAAACCTGGGGCTTGATTTCATCGAAGGTGATGCCACGCGCGCAGCGGCGTATGCCGGCATCGAGCTGGACAGTTACCAGAGTATTGTGGTGTTTGCTGACGACCGCGGTGATCCGGGCGATGTTGATACGCTCACCCTGCGTACCTTGTTGCGCCTTTCAGATCTGCGTAAATATGACAAGTTGCGTGCCCACACGGTAGTGGAACTGGTCGATGAGGCCAACCGGGAATTGATTGCGGGTCTGGATGTTGATGACGTGATTATCAGTCCTGCCATGGTCAGTGCACAACTGGCGCAGATTGCCAGGCAAAATACACTGGGACCGATTTACCGTGAGCTGCTGAGTGCGGGCGGTGTCGAGATCAGTTTGCGCCCGGCGGGAGACTATGTGGCGCTGGATACCGACTGCGGCTACAACGACCTGGCGTACGCGGCGCAGAGAAAACTTGAGATTGCACTGGGTTTGCGGCTGTTCAGTAATGGTGGTGAACTGGTGCTCAATCCGCCGCGTGACAAGACCTGGTGCTTTGGCGAGCAGGACCAGGTGATTGTGCTGGCGCAGCAGCTCTACCAGTAGTCAAGCGGCGTTTAGTAAGGTTTCTATTTTCCCCAGCAGTCGCTGGAAGTTGACCGGCTTGGTGTCGTAGTCATCACAACCGGCCTGCAGTGCTTTTTCTTCGTCACCCGCCATGGCGTGTGCCGTTAGCGCGATGACCGGTATTGATTGCGTGGCCGCGCTGGCCTTGATCTGTCGGGTGGCTTCCCAGCCGTCGATGACCGGCAGGCTTAAGTCCATCAGTATCAGGTCGGGCGCTTCCGAAGCCGCCATGTTGATGCCGGCCTGGCCGTCAACTGCAATGATAACCTCGAATTCCTTGCGTTCCAGCCGTCGCGACAGCATGTCACGGTTCATCTCGTTGTCTTCTACAAGCAATATCCTGGTCATCATGGTTCTCGGCTGCGAACGGTCACCGATAGTATACCTGTTTATCGGTATTTTTCCGGTATGACGCCGGGAGTGCTACGGTTCTGCTAGAATAAAGGGATTATAAACAGCACGTTCTCCAAGCGGACCACGGTTATTATGAAAGTACTCGTTACCGGCGCTGCCGGATTTATAGGATCAGCATTGTCACTGCGCCTGCTGGACAGGGGAGATGAGGTTGTTGGTATAGATAACCTCAATGATTATTATGACATTGAACTGAAGAAATCACGACTTGCGCGCACCCAGGATCACCCGGGGTATACCGATGTTTGTATTGATCTGGAGGATCGCGAGGGCATAGCCGCGCTGTTCAGTGAGCACAAGCCGGATAGCGTCGTGAACCTGGCAGCACAGGCCGGCGTGCGTTACTCAATTGAAAATCCGCTCGCCTATGTCGATACCAACCTGCTCGGGTTTGCAAATATCCTGGAAGGCTGCAGGCATAACCAGGTCGGCCATTTGGTGTATGCCTCCAGCAGTTCCGTATACGGCTCGAATACCAACATGCCATTCTCGGTACATGACAATGTGGATCACCCGGTCAGCCTGTATGCGGCCAGCAAGAAGGCCAATGAATTAATGGCGCATACCTACAGCCACCTGTATCGCATTCCGACAACCGGCCTGCGGTTCTTTACGGTCTATGGCCCGTGGGGACGGCCGGATATGGCACTGTTCAAGTTCACGCACAACATCCTGGCAGGGAAACCGATTGATGTTTTTAATCATGGTAATCACCGGCGCGATTTTACCTATATCGATGACATCGTCGAAGGTGTGATTCGTGTGCTGGACCGGATACCCGGGCCGAACCCGGAGTGGTCGGGCGATGTGCCGGATTCTGCAACCAGTACCGCACCCTATCAGCTTTACAATATAGGTAATAATAATCCGGTTGAGTTGATGCGCTACATTGAAGTCCTCGAGGAATGTTTGGGGAAAAAAGCGGAAAAGAACATGTTGCCGCTACAACCAGGTGATGTACCAGCGACCTATGCCGATATCAGTGATCTGGTGCGGGACGTAAACTATAAACCGGATATGTCGATTGAGCAGGGTATAGCCAATTTTGTCGACTGGTATCGCGGTTACTACAATATCTGAGTAAGGTTTTCCCTATAATCTATATGAGTATTGGTTTGTAACTTATTGTTATAATATGTTAAATATTTTTTATATTTAACCATGATGGGGTTCGGGTATGCAGGAAAGCAGTTGTGGTGGTGAACCGTTTGCACTTCGCGTCAGCGGTGATGTCATGGCGCCGGAATTCAATGACGGTTGCATCATTATTATTGATCCTTCCGGCGTGGTTAAAGACGGTTCCTATGTGCTGGCGCGTCAGGGCGAGGAGTATATTTTTCGCCAGTTGAAATTCGGTGAAGGCATCTATTACCTGAAGGCGCTGCAAGACGGGCACGAGGTGATTGAGCTGCCTGATTTGACCAGCGTCGAGGGCGTGATTATCCAGCAGGGCGCCAGACGACGTGCCGACCGGAAGCACTACGGCTGAGATTTGCAGAAATCCCGGCGCATGCAGGCGACGCCAAGCAATGCTGCTGCAAGTATCTGGATTTAACTCTTCGGCGACATCTGGTCCGGTCGTAACCGGGTTGTGAAAAAATCATCTGCTACATCAACCGGTACGGTATTCCCGCTTGCGTCAACCAGTGGTAACTCATAGTCATTCCAGCCACGTAGTCCGGTTTTCATCGAGCACACCTGCTGGTAGCCCATCAGCTGCATGGTATAGGCGGCGAGCGCGCTGCGGTTCCCGGATCGGCAAATAACAACGACATCACGTTGACGTGCCTCTACCAGTTCCCTGACCGTTTCCTCGTAGTCATACTCACAGGCAGATTCCAGTATTCCGCGCGGCACATGCAGTGACTCCTGTATATGCATGGCTGTAAACTCATCCGCTTCCCGAATATCGAGCAGTAATGGCCGCTGTTCGCTGTTGTTTATTTTTTCCTCGATATCCCAGGGGAATTCCTCCGCTATATCGACAAGGGTGTCAGCAATCAGGTCGGTGAAGCGCTTCATGCAGGTAGCTGCTCAGTCGCCACCGCGGCCGCTGGTACGTAAACCCTGTTCGACAGCGATGACGGCAGCCTCGACCCGTGAATGTATGCCAAGCTTGCGGAGGATGGATTTTACATGCAGCTTTACCGTGCCATCCGAGATACCGAGGTTACGGGCTATTACCTTGTTGCTCTGGCCTTCGGCCAGCAGCGCGAGGATCTCGTTTTCACGCGGTGTCAGTTTGGCGAACGGGCTTTCTTCTGCAGGGGAAATACTGTCACCCTGAACAACCCGCGCGAGAACCTGTGCAAGATCAGGCGCAACGACAGTCTTGCCGGCGACGATATCCCTTAGCGCGACAACCAGCTGGTCGGGCTCCATATCCTTGAGGAGGTAACCCTGTGCACCGTTGCGCAGCGACTCGACAAGGTCACGTTCGTCGCTACTGGTGGTGAGCATGGCGACCGGATTGGTAAAGCCGTTTTTGCGTAACTGGCGTAATACTTCTATGCCATCCATGGAAGGCATGCGCATATCCAGCAGCACCACGTCGGGTTCAAGTTCGGTAGCGAGGCGCAGACCTTCTGCTCCACTGCCGACGGCAGCGAGCACATTAATATCACGGCGGCTCAAAAGACTTTCCAGTCCTTCACGAAACAGGGTGTGATCATCAACCAGCAGTATGTTGAGACTCATGAGGGATTACCCTGAATTTCAGGTTGTTTGATTTCAAGCATGATGCGTGTTCCTTCTCCGGGCTCACTTTCAACTCTCAAGGTGCCGCCAATACGGGATGCGCGTTCCTGCATGATGGTAAGACCAATATGCTCACCCAGTGAGCCGTAGATCTTCTTGTTGATGCCGATGCCGTCATCCTCTATGAGGATATGACATCTGCCGCTAATGCAACCCTTGAGCATGATGCGTACGGTTTTTGCTTCACTGTGTTTGCGTATATTCCAGAGCGCTTCCTGGATGATGCGCAGGATCTGGGTTTCGTTCTCCCGTGAAAGCTCGGTATTCGACCATTCATTTTGCAGGAAGGTCTTTATACCGGTTTCGTTACGGAACTGGTTGACAATCTTTTTAATCGAGGCAAGCAGGTTCTGGTCGTATGTTGGGGCACGAAAATTTGCAATCAGCCCGCGCAATTCTGTGTTGGCCTCATCAAGACTGCCTTCAATGCGTTCCAGCTGTTGCCAGGTAGTAGACTCGTCACCCTGGTGCAGGGTTTCATCGAGTATCCGCACCTGGAAGCGCAGACTTGCAAGTGTCTGGGCCAGTGAATCATGCAGTTCATGAGCTATACGGGTTCGTTCATCCTTGATGAGATGTTGCCGATACGTTTCGTCATTATGGTAGCGTTCAATGGCAATACCAAGATGGTGAGCAATGCTGGTAAGCAGAGGTTTGAGATTATTGATCTCTGCCACCAGTTCAGAATCCATGAACAGGTTGATAACGCCGGTGACCTTGCCACGGTAGCGCATCGGTACCGCGATCATGCTGGTAGCTTGCCCATCAAAAAAACTCTTGCCGGCAATTATCTCGCATTTTCTCAGGTCTTTTTCTATCCAGATCTTGCCCTCGGTGGCTGCACGTTCATACAGGCATCGACGTACATCCTGGCGGTCCGGATGGATCAAGGATTCGTCGATTCCATTACTTGCGGATAATTCCACCAGTCCCTGCGGTTGCACTATCCAGATTGCTGCTGCACGGGACTGGGTGACACGCTTGAAGGTGTACATGAAACGGGTTAACAGGTCATCAAGGCCGTGAGCGGTATTAATACTGGAAACCACCTCGTAGAGAATTTGCAGCGATCTTTCTTCGAGACCCTGTTCATCAAAACTGGCGTTACCCTGTTTCCCGGATGGTTGTGATGACATGATGTTTGCCCCGACCTATGACGGTGGTGTGTAGTTGGCGTCGTTGGGGTTCATGAAGATGAACTGCCAGGTTCCGGGCTCGATCTCGACAAAGTCGATTGTCGTGCCTTCCATCAGCAGGTGGCTGCTTTCGCCAACAATAACTTCAATGCCGCCGGCATTAATATGCATGTCACCGTCAAGCTTACTGTCATCAAAGCCCATGCCATAGTGAATAGTGCCGTCAGGATTGCGTTTCGCTGCAATGCGCATGGACAAGCCCTGCATGTCTCCCTTTTCGGCGGAAGTCTTGATTTGCTCAGCGGCGGCAGGTGTGATGGTAATCATGGCGTCTCCCTTAAGTAATGGCACTAGTATACTGAGACTGCTGCATTATTTGTATCAGCTGCCCGCCATCCTGACGAAATCAATGAAGCGTCGTGCCCAGTGATGCTGGTCAGTATCACGCATATGACTGTAGCAGGCCAGCAGCTTATTGATGACAATACCGTCATTTTTGCCATCGATACCATAGCCGCGCGTCACTTCGTAGGCATAGCTCAGAGGTCCGCTTATGTTTTCCAGCCCGGAATAGTGAAACTCATGCGCGGCAAATTCCGCCTGTGGCTGGCTCGTGGGCCAGGGGGCGGCAGACGTTTCACGCAGGCGCACGTAACCACGCCCCTGGGGACGTGCATGCATGACGGTATCGGCAGGGATGACGCCAACCATTTCAGCATGGCGGTCATTCCATGAGAGCCGGCGTGTCAGGTACATCATGCCGCCACATTCGGCATAGGCAGGCAGACCATTGTTAATGGCATCACGAATGGCTGTTTTTAACGAGGTGTTTGCAGCCAGCGCCTGCATATGGCTCTCGGGGAAACCGCCACCGATAAACAGGCCGTCAATGTCGGGTAGCCGGGTGTCGGTCAGGGTGTTGAAGGGCACCAGTTCTGCGCCGGCACGCACGAGTGCATCCAGGTCATCAGGATAATAAAAGCCGAAAGCGGCATCACGCGCGATACCGATTTTCACTGTCGTGGCGTCGGCAGACGTATCTGTCTGCAGTGCGCTGAAGGAGAGAGGTTCAGCGGAGGCAGTGGCCAGCAACAGCTCCAGGTCTACCTGGTTACTGATGAGATTGCTGATTTCCCTGATCTTGTTGAAGGCGCTGGCGTCTTCATTACTGGGTATCAGCCCCAGGTGACGTTCGACGATTTCCATCGACTTGTTTCGGTGTACGCCGCCGATTACGGGAATGTCGGTGTAGTGTTCAATGACGGAACGCAATTTTGCTTCGTGGCGGCTGCCACCCAACTGGTTCAGAATAATGCCGGCGATCTGCACTTCGGGATCAAAAGACTGATAACCGAGTATCAACGGGGCAATGCCACGGGTCATGCCCCGGGCGTCAAGTACCAGGATGACCGGGGTCTTTGTCAGTGTCGCGAGTGCAGCATTGCTGTTGCTGCCATCCAGGTCGAGGCCGTCATATAGCCCCTTGTTGCCTTCAATCAGGGAGATGTCGGCATCTGCTGAGTAGTGACCGACACTGTTGATGATTTCCTCATGTGACATGCAGTAGAAATCAAGGTTGTGGCAAGCACGCCCGGCTGCCAGCGACAGCCACATCGGATCGATATAATCCGGTCCTTTTTTGAACGGTTGTACCCGCAAGCCACGTTGTGCCAGTGCGGCACACAGACCCAGCGAGACCGTGGTCTTGCCGGAAGACTTGTGAGCTGCCGATATCAGCAGGCGGGGCATGGGATCAGTCAGGAAGACACCTGACAGCACTCGGCGCCGGTCAGGCGGATGCTTCAGCTTCTCTTGCCGAGTAGTGCGGGTCTACCGCATCATCTGCAAGAGTGCTTGGCAGGAATCGCAGTACCCGCACGCCGACGAAAGTGGCCGCCAGTGCCACGGCTATGCCACCAATGCCAAGAATGATTTCCGGCAGACTCGGGGTATAGCTGCCCACGACACCGTCAGCAAATGAACTCACGACTTCCTTGCCAGGAAACATTTCCATCGGGTAAGCCTGGCCACCGATGATAATGACGTACATCTGTGCCAGTCCGCCAATGATTACCAGCAGCGAGGCAATACCGATCCAGCCACGTGATTTGCCGGTTGACGGGTGATACAACAGTGCCAGTGGCAACAGACTGCCAATCAGAATCTGCACAATCCAGAAGAGTTTTGTATAGATGCCGCCGTCCATCAGGATGAACTGCTCGATTCCATGATTCTCGGTGATGTACAAATTGGTCAGGTGGTAGGTGAGCACAAAGTACAGTACTGCGCCGATAAAAACACCCAGCAGGTTTTTAAGCCGGAACAGGATGCTGTCACCCAGCGGTCGATCCGACCACTTGTAGATACCGAGCAGCACCAGGATGAAGATCGCCAGTCCGAAGGCGAACGACATGATAATAAACATCGGTGCCAGGATAGCGGTATCGTAGGCCTGGCGTGCGACCAGGAAGCCAAAGATGGAACCGGTACCGGTGGTCAGTATCAGGCGCCAGATAAAGGCACTGAAACCGGCAACCCGGGTGAATTTGTTCATCTTGCGTTCCATCATCATCCACAGGTAGATGGCAACAACGCCCATAAAACCGATATAGAGGATAATGTTCCAGGCAAAGATCGACTTGAAGTTGTAGTAAGTCATGGCAACGATCAAACGATCAGGGCGACCCAGGTCCAGTACCAGGATGGCCAGTCCACCGGCCAGTAACGCGATTGCCAGCAGGCCGGAGAGACGTGCCAGCGGTTTGTAGGCGGTCTTTTGAAAGACAGAACTGATGGAGGCGACATTGAGTGCTCCGGAGGCGGCAACAATCAGAAATACCGCAAACACGTGTGGTGTCCCCCAGACGATCTGGTTGTTCATACCAGTCACCCAGTGGCCATTATGCTCCATATACCAGGCCGAGCCGAGTGCGGCGAGCACAAAAAAACCGATAAAACCCAGCAACAGGTAAAATGGCTTACCGCCATCAATTTCCTTGAATACGATATCCTTCATCAGATTCCCCGGTAGCGCACGCCGGTATTCAGTTCCAGATCGGCACGAACCTGGCGGCTGCTGTGTTGCTTCAGTTGTTGAGATATTTCGCTGTCAGGGTCATTCATGTCCCCGAAGGTCATTGCGTTATGGTTTTCTTCTGTGCAGGCCACGACACAGGCCGGCAGAATGTCTTCGTCAACCCGGTGTACACAGAAAGTGCAGGACTCAACAGTACCCTTGCCTCGTGGTGAGTAGGGCATCTGGTCTTGCAGTTTCTCATGGATAAATGAACGTGCCTTGTAGGGGCAGGCCATCATGCAGTAGCGACAGCCGATGCAGATGTGCTTGTCGACCAGAACGATACCGTCTTCGCGTTTGAAGGATGCGCCGGTCGGACAGACGTCCACGCAGGGCGGATGTTCGCAATGCTGGCACAACATCGGCAGGGTCTGGACATTGCCGGTCTGCTTGTCTTTCAGGGTTACCTTGCGGATCCACTGCGCGTCAGTGGCGGGCCGACCGAAACCTTCGAGGTTGTGCTCTTCGTTACAGGC
>CAJQPV010000020.1 GCA_905480305.1 uncultured Gammaproteobacteria bacterium
GGTCGGTGGGCTGGTGCAGGTGCCCTGTATTGAACGCAACGCCATGGGAGCCGTGAAGGCCATCAATGCCTCGCGCATGGCCTTGCGCGGGGATGGAACCCACTTTGTATCGCTCGACAAGGTCATCAAGACCATGCGCGATACCGGCGCGGATATGAAAACCAAGTACAAGGAAACTGCCAGGGGCGGGCTGGCAGTGAATGTGATCGAATGCTAGCCCGACCTGTCGAGGCGGATTATGTCCGTGATTTTGGAGATTGCCCCGATCGCGCATACGGTGTGCTCCTGCAAAAACCACATCATAAATGGCGGCCAGCAGGGTTGATGATTAGCACTTCACCTGTAGGAGCGGACCTTGTCCGCGATTGCAGTGGTTGATTTGTTCGCGCACGAGATGCGCTCCTACATGAGTTGATATTCTATTTAATGCTGCGTATCAACGGTCCAATGGTGAGGCCCTGTACCAGTATCGAGAAGATCACCACGGCGTAGGTTACGGCCACCAGTGTATCGCGCATTTCGCCGGCAGGCAGCGACAGCGCCAGTGCTACCGAGATGCCGCCGCGCAAGCCGCCCCATGTCAGTATCTGGATGGCCTTCGGGGTGAAATCACGGAAGCGACGCATGATGGTGATCGGGATGCCGACGGTGATGAAGCGCGCCAGTAACACGATGGGAATCGCCAACAGTCCGGCCAACAGGTATTCCTGAATAAATACCAGCACCAGTACTTCCAGACCGATGAGTACGAACAGTACGGCATTCAGTATCTCGTCAACCAGTTCCCAGAAGGTATCCAGATGTTCGCGCGTCTTCCCCGACATGGCCAGTACGCGCCCGTGGTTACCGATAAGCAAGCCTGCCACCACGATAGCGATCGGTGCTGACAGGTGCAGGGCCTCCGCCAGGGTATATCCACCGGTTACCAGTGCCAGCGTCAGTAATATCTCGACCTGGTAATTGTCTACGCTCTTCAGCATCCAGTATGTCAGGCCGCCGGCCCCGAGACCAAAGAGGATGCCGCCGATGGCCTCCTGTGAAAATATCAGCAGCACATCGACGGCAGACATATCCGTACCACCAGCAGCGATACGTGCAATTACCAGGAACATAACCACTGCGACGCCATCATTGAACAGCGATTCGCCGGCAATCTTTGCCTCCAGACTTTTCGGGGCGTTGGATTGCTTGAGGATACCGAGCACGGCGATCGGATCGGTTGGTGAAATCAGTGCACCGAACAACAGGCAATAAACAAACGGGACGTTCAGCCCGACAAGGGCAAAGGCATACCAGCTGAGTATGCCGATAAGAAAAGTCGCACCGATAACGCCCAAGGTTGCCAGTATAAAAATGATGCCGCGCTGTTGGGCAAGGTCATTCAGGTTGACGTGCAGGGCGCCGGCAAATAACAGGAAACTCAGCATGCCGTGCAGCAGGGTTTCATCGAAATCGATACTCTCCAGCATGACCTCTACATCCTGTTCCAGCACCAGTCCGATCGGTCCGAGCAGGTTCAGCATCAGCGAGAATACAAGCGCAACCAGCATGATACCGATGACGGTTGGCAGCTTCAGAAAACGATGATTGATATAGCTGAAAACAGCAGATGCGGTTAGTAAAATAGCCAGTATATGGAATAGTTTCACTGGCTTACCTGATGGCCAGCAGTTTCTCGTGCATATTGAGTATGCATTTTTCTGTGGCTTCCCAGTCGATACAGCCGTCGGTTACCGAGACGCCGTATTGCAAATCATCCGGATTTTCCGGGATAGGCTGGTTACCAAAGTTGATGTTGCTTTCAATCATCAGGCCGATGATGGAACGGTTGCCCTCGAGAATCTGGTTGGTGACGTTCTCGGCGACCAGTGGTTGCAGGGCGGGATCCTTGTTGGAATTCTCGTGGCTGCAATCGACCATGATGTAGGGACAGACGCCGGCCTCCGTGAGTGTTTGCTCACAGGCAGCAATGTTGACCGAATCATAGTTTGGTTTGCCATTGCCGCCACGCAATACCACGTGACCGTATTTATTGCCGGCGGTGCTGACAATGGCGACATGGCCACCGGCATCAATACCGAGAAAATTGTGCGGGTGACTGACGGACTTGAGTGCATTGACAGCCACGGCGAGGCTGCCATCGGTGCCGTTCTTGAAACCGACCGTGCAGGAGAGGCCACTGGACATTTCACGGTGTGTCTGTGACTCGGTCGTGCGTGCGCCAATCGCTGACCAGGAAATCAGGTCTTGCATGTACTGCGGTGATATCGGGTCCAGTGCCTCGGTGGCCAGCGGCAGGCCCAGTTCGGCCAGGTCCAGCAGCAAGCGGCGTCCGATGTGCAGTCCTTCCTCAATCTCGAATGAACCATTCATGTGCGGATCGTTTATCAGGCCTTTCCAGCCAATGGTGCTGCGCGGCTTTTCAAAATACACGCGCATAACCAGGCACAGGGTATCCTGCACCTGGTCTGCCAGTGTCTTGAGGCGCTTGCCGTAATCGATGGCGGCTTTCGTGTCGTGAATGGAACAGGGACCGATTACAACCAACAGGCGTTCGTCCTTGCGTTCGAGGATGTTTTTAATGGTTTCCCGACCGTTGAGGACGGACCTTGATGCCGCCCCGGACATGGGCAGTGACTGCTTCAAGGCCTCAGGCGTAATCAGTCTCGAGCAGGAGACGATATTGAGATCTTCAATGCGCTTGTCGGTCATGGTGCTTCCAGTTTCGGGCCATTGGCCCGGGCTGTTTAGGTTAGCCGGCTAGTTTACGTGAAAAATTCCTGCGGTCTGCAATACAGTGAAGAATATTCCACGGTGTCTGACGGAATTTGCC
>CAJQPV010000021.1 GCA_905480305.1 uncultured Gammaproteobacteria bacterium
ACCCTGAAAGTGCTGATGCTCAACCTTGCACACGGCAGAAAGGACGGCTTAAACCAGTTACTCAAGAGCGAAGCTGCGATCCGTCGCAATCTTGAAGAAATCGCAACTGTTCTTGATAAACACAGTGCAGATGTCGTTGCCCTGCAGGAAGCGGATGCTCCCTCGTTCTGGAGTGGCGGTTTTGATCATGTGGCATTGCTGGCCGGGCAGGCGGGTTACCCGTTTTATGAAAGCAGCAACCAGGCCAACAGCTGGTTTTTCAGTTACGGAACGGCGCTGTTATCCAGGGCAACATTGTCCGACGTAGTACATTACACTTTTAAGCCTACGCCACCGACAATGAACAAGGGCTACACACTCGGCCAGCTTGCCTGGCAGGCGGGTAAGGGTAAGTCCGTGCTGGTTGATGTCGTTTCCGTGCACCTGGATTTCTCCCGCAAGTCTGTCAGGGAGCAGCAGTCTGCAGAACTCAGCGAGACACTTGCCGGCCGGGCCAATCCACTGATTGTCATGGGTGATTTCAACAGTGACTGGTCGGCCGATGAGCAGGTAGTGCGGGCGCTGGCGGAGCGTGCTGAGCTGCATGTATACCGGCCGGATGCAGATGACTTGCCGACCTATTCAGGTAGCAAACGCTATGACTGGATACTGATCTCGAAACAACTGGAGTTCGTTTCTTTCGAAGTCCTGCCGGATATCCTTTCCGATCATTCTGCCGTGCTGGCGGAAATCCGCATGCGAGCATCAGGTGGCTCCGCCAGTGCCTTGTAAGGCCAGCATAAACAGAAGCGTTGCTGCTGCTGAGGGCGATGGTTGTGCCGGGCCGGGCGTCCGACTGAACGGTTATGTATCATGGCGAACGTTTTAATGGTATCAGCCATCTGATTGGGGCGGCACTGGCGCTTGCCGGTCTGGTGGTGCTGGTGGTGCAGGCCTCGTTGCAGGGCGATCCCTGGAAAATAGTCAGTTTCAGTATCTATGGCGCGTCCCTGTTCATGCTGTGTACCCTGTCGACGCTTTATCATTCGTTGCGCGGGCGGGCCAAGCAAATATTCAGGAAGCTCGACCATGTGGCGATCTACCTGCTCATCGCCGGCAGCTACACGCCATTTACACTGGTGACTTTGCGCGGGACCTGGGGCTGGACCCTGTTTGTTATTATCTGGGGTCTGGCCATTGCCGGTATTGTTGTGGACAGCCGGCACAGGGAAGGGTCGCGTGCCATACAGATGACATCTATCTGCTGATGGGTTGGCTGATCCTGGTTGCCATGTATCCTTTGATCCGGGCGCTGCCCAAGGGTGGCCTGGTGTTGCTGGTGCCGGGTGGTTTTTTCTACACCAGCGGTATTATTTTTTTATGGTCTCGATGAAACAATGAAACACGCGCATGGTATCTGGCACCTGTTCGTGCTGGCCGGCAGCATTTCACACTACCTGGCAGTGTTGCTTTACATCCTGTAGGTCGGATTAGCGTTAGCGTAATCCGACAAGCTGGCCGTCGGGTTACGACGCTGCGCGTCTAACCCGACCTGCAGGAGTGACCCTGTGGCCCAGCTCTTAGCGCATATCCCGGAATTATCTGACATATTGTTTCGTGAGTAACGGTTATCGTTGTTGCCGCAAAGCGCTGCCGTGCGATGTGCAGTTCAGCTGACAAGTGTCAATTGACACTGGATATGCTAAAATGATCAGCAATTTCAGGGATAGAAGGCTAAAACGGTACTATGAGCGAGGTGATGCGCGTTTGCTTCCCGCCGACATGCTTGCCCGGATACAGTCAATCCTGGCGCGTCTTGATATCGCGGAGAACATCGATGATTTGAGGCTATACAGTTACCGTCTGCATCCGCTGAAAGGTGAACTAAAGGGTTACTGGAGTATTACGGTCAAGACCAACTGGCGGATTATATTTCGCTTGCGGGACGGGAACGCCATCGACGTGCAATTGATCGATTATCATTAGGAGCATCAGATTATGCCTATGTATAACCCGCCGCACCCGGGACTCGCTATCCGTCATGATTGCCTGGAGCCGTTCGACCTCAGCGTTACGGCTGCCGCCGACGTGCTGGGTGTTACCCGGCAGGCACTGAGTAATGTCATTAATGGAAAGAGCGGTATTTCCGCCGAAATGGCCATCCGCTTGTCGAAGGCCTTTGGTGGCCGGCCGGAGGCCTGGCTGCGGCTGCAAATGGCCTATGACCTGTGGCAGGCCAACCGGCATGCCGGAAAGCTGAAAGTAAAAAAAATCAAAGCCGCTTGAGAGTCTTGAACCTGTTCAGACCAACCTTCGTACTGATAACGGCGCTGTTATCCCTGGTTTTTTTCACGCTATCCAGTTCGTTCGCGAGCAGCCTGGATACGTTTAATCGCTACCATTCAGCCGGGTTGCTGTATCTGGATGAAACGGGCAGGGTTATCAAGGCACAACGTGCCGAAGATCTGTTGGTACCCGCCTCTACTACCAAGCTGGTTACCGCCTGGCTGGGGCTCAATCACTGGGGCGAGGGGTATCGCTTCAAGACCGATTTTCACCTGGACGAGTCCGGCAAAAACCCGCTGCTCTGGATCAAGGGCTATGGCGATCCCTTTCTGGTTTCAGAAGAGTTGCTGCTTATCGCCCGGGAGATTGCCGCCCGTTTAAAAACAAAAGGAATATACAAACTAGCCGGCATCCGCCTGGATACAAGTTACTTCGCCAGCAACGTCAAACTGCCGGGATCGGCCGGGAGCAACAATCCATACGATGCGATTCCGGCTGCATTGGCGGCTAATTTCAACACGGTCTTTGCCCGCAGCAGTAACGGCGTCATCGTGTCCGCAGAGGAACAGACGCCGATTACAGCCACAGGCCGGCGTATCTATAGCACCATGCAGGGCGGTTCGGAGCGCGTTAATACAGGGCCTGACCACAAGATTGCAGAACGTTACTTTGCAGAA
>CAJQPV010000022.1 GCA_905480305.1 uncultured Gammaproteobacteria bacterium
AAAGATTTCCGCTGCGTTTTTCCTGCACACAGTGTGGTAAATGTTGCATGACGGGCGGTGATTACCATGTGTTTCTGACGGTGTCGGAAGCGCAGAAGATCTGTAACCATCTGCAGTTGAGCCGGGGCTGGTTTCGCAGACATTATCTGCGGCGACTGGAACAGGGTGATCTGGTGCTTGCCTCGGGTACCGGTGATCATTGTATTTTTTTAAGCGCCAGGGGGCATTGCCGTGTCTATCCGGTGCGTCCGCTACAGTGCCGTACCTATCCATTCTGGCCTGAACTGGCAGGTAATGCCAGGGCCTGGAGCAGTGAAACGCGTCGTTGCGAAGGTATTAATGAGGGGGAGGTAGTTCCGCTGGCAACCATACGCCGGAAAGTTAAGGCCTGTCTCGAGCAGGAAAGCTAATCTTCCAGAGCCGATGCCAGGTGCCGGTTAAGCTCCGGGTTCAAAGCAGCCCAGTAACTGACCGGCATCTGCCGGTGCATGACTGTCATGATACAACTGCACCAGTTGCATCCCCTGGGCAGGGGCAAGTAACGGGCCGCTGGTAAGTGTGTCAAAGACATTTCCGCCAAGCAGCTGCTGTGCGATGGTGAGGTAGAGACGATCAAGGACCTGTGCTTTTAGCAGGGTATAAAAAACTGCCGGACCGGCGATGGCATAGATGCTTCGATATCCACGAGTCGCAAGCGCCGGCAGCATGAGGTGACCTTCAACCTGTTTACCGCTGCCGGCATGGATGACGTCTATGCCATGCTGTTGCAGCTTGTGGGTTTTATCCGCATCTGCCGCGGCGCCGGTGATTACCAGTAACTTTCGAGAGCGGTAAGGTTCAAGTGCGGCTAGCGGAATATCCAGGCTGCTGCTGATGATCGCGATGTCCGGCTGTGCGGACAGCCCCTGTTTGCTGCGCCATTCACGGATATCTGCATATTCACTGCTACTTCCGATCGGCAGAACGTCCTGGGCTTCTCCCAACATACTTTGCCGGTAAAAGCGGCCGCTGGTGATTAGCAGGTCAGCCTGTCCTGCCAGTTCCTGGTAGAGTCGCCAGTCACGCTGATTACCTATAGCAGGCGGGACGGTATGGGTTTCACGATCGCTGCTTGCGATAGCGATGCGTCCATCCAGTGAAGTAATGAAATTACTGTACACAAAGGGACGGTCAATGCTTCCCCGGGTGTGTAGCTGATGCTGCAGATACAGGCCTTCCAGCTCACACTGTTCCGCTGGTAAAGGGTAGAGTCGGGTTATTTTCTTTTGCATGTCGATGGATCCTGTAGGCCGGCAGTGTATCAAAGGGGGCCAGTGTGCCGTCACGGTGACCGGTATTTCCGGCAGAAAGACGCGCCCTGAGCTATATCGCCGCTTGTCATAATTTGATTATACTGATGTTATTGGGTGGCGGGATAACTGCTACGGCCGGGCTGGAGTCTATGGATACAAGTAAACAGACCGTTGTATATCTGGGTGACGGCACGCTAGCGGATGAGCAGTGCCGCTGGCTGGAGCAGGCCGGCTTGTCGGTAAAGCAGGCTTCCAGTTTTTCCCTGTTCGAAAAGTTCGCAGCAAGCAGACCTGTCGCTGCCCTGATTGTTGACCTGTCACAGGTTGATTCCGAGATCACCTGCATCGAAGCCGTCGGTCGGCTGATGGCCAGCCTGAGCCGTTCACCTGGACTGATTTTCCTTTCTGATCGTGCAGATCAGGAAGTAAGATTGCACGCGGTACGTGCTGGTGGCGATTTTTTTCTGCTTAAACCGGTAAGTCCTGCAATGCTCATGTCTCATCTGGAACCGGCCTTGCTGGCAGCCACGCAAAGTTACCGGGTGCTGCTGATAGGTGAATCACAGGGACTACTGCTGGAAGAAGTTTCCATACTGCAGCAGCAAGGTGTGATGGTAAAGCAGATTGACACGGTATCCCAGGCGCTGTTGACGGTAATAAATCAAGCGCCTGATCTGTTAATGATTGAACAGAAACTGTCTTGTTGTCGTGGCGATCAGCTTGGAAAAATGTTTCATCAACTTGCTGACTATGCTGACCTGCCGGTTATTTATCTGGTTGCTGATAGCGGCGATATTGCCGGTGTTATAACGGATCACGCCAGTGAGGCACTCTGTCCCGGGTCGATCAGTGATACTGACCTGGTTGACCGGATTTACCGTCTGGCCGGTTCAGCCCGGCTCCACAGGAATTACATCAATTATCTGAAAACATGTGATGTCGTTACTGAACTGGTGAATCAGCCGGTTTTTCTGCAGCGCCTGGAGCGTCGTGTCATGATGGCTGACGATCTGCAGCAGGTGACGGCCCTGTTGATAATAGAGACCGAAATCATCCATCAGCAGCATCCGCAGTTATCGCCGCTATCAATCAACCAGTTGATGAAAATGCTTGCCAGTCAGCTTGCAGCACTGGTGGGTCAGTCTGATTGTCTGGCGCGCACAGGTGATTATTCCTTTGGTTGTCTGCTTAGCGGCAGAAGTGAAGATGAAATCCGTCAGTTGGGTGATTTTCTGGGGCACACACTCTCTGCATGTATTCTTGATGTGGATAATGTTTCGCTCACCCTCGGTTGCAAGCTCGGTGTTGCCATGACGTACCATTCGATTGAAAGTGCCATGCCACTGTACTTTCTGGCACACAAGGCCTGTGACGAGGCGCGGCTGGATGTCGGTCAGCATGTTATTGTCCGGGTGCTGGAGGTGGCTGGCAGTGGCAAGAAAGATCAGGAAGAAAAACAGTTATTAGCTGTACTGGAAGATGCTGTTGAAAACAGCCGCTTCAGTCTGGTTTATCAACCGATCGCCTCATTACGTGGTAGCGTTGATGAAAAATATGAGGTTTTACTACGGCTCCAGGATGGCAACAAGGGGGCCGTGTCTCCGTCACGTTTCGTGTCTTTGGCCGACGATCACGGATTGATGATAAAAATTGATCGCTGGGTTATTGAGCAAGCAGTGCAAACACTGCAGCAGCGCGGTAAAAATGCCTGTTTTTTTGTAAAGGTCTCCCCGGGTACGCTGACAGACACGGGCTTTACCGCTTTTCTGAAAGACAGCCTTGAAAGAAATTCTGTCGCTGGCCGGCAGTTGGTATTCCAGCTGGGTATTGCCAGTATAAATGCAGGTATACGCCAGGCAGCTGCGTTCTCAAGGCAGGTTGCCGGGTTGGGTTGTGGTGTTTTGATTGAGCATTGTGGCGGGGACGTTGATGTTGCCCGTTTGTATGAACATATACCTGCGGCATATGTAAAACTGGGCGGGGATATGATCCGTAATCTTGAGACGGACCAGGGCAAACAGTTACAGTTGTTAGCAGTGGTGCAGCAGTCTGTGGAGCATGACACAGAAGTTATCGCCGGCTTTGTCGAAAGTTCGGCCTGCCTCAAGCTGTTATGGCAAAGTGGTGTGCAGTATATTCAGGGTAATTTTCTGCAGGAGCCGGATGAGGTGCTGGCTTTTGATTTTGGTGGCAGCGAGGCATAAAAAAACGGAGCCATTTGGCCCCGTTTTTTATGCAGTAACAGTTTATGTATCAGGCTTCTGCTGCTGGTTTAAGCGTTGCAGAGTGCCCCTGGTAGTCTGCGATGGCTGCCTTGATAGCATCTTCTGCAAGTACCGAGCAGTGTACTTTCACAGGTGGTAATGCAAGTTCTTCTGCAATATCGGTGTTCTTGATCAGCTTTGCCTCGTCAAGTGATTTGCCCTTGACCCACTCGGTTAACAGGGAGCTTGAAGCAATGGCAGAACCGCAGCCGTAGGTCTTGAATTTTGCATCCGCAATGATGCCGTCATCACCTACCTTGATCTGCAGTCGCATGACGTCACCACACGCCGGTGCACCGACCATGCCGGTGCCCACCTGCTTGTCTTCCTTGTCAAAGGAACCGACATTGCGCGGGTTCTCGTAGTGGTCCAGTACCTTGTCACTATAAGCCATTATCCAGATCCTCCAAAAGGGGTTTGCTGTATTTCAGGAATTGTTATGCAGCAGTTTGACTAAAACCCGAGCCAAACATCGGGGCTTGTTGCGTATCACTGCTGGCGGATGTCACAGCCTCTTCAAGCGTAATGCTGTTGAGGTAGTCGTAAATACGGTTGCTCAGGTGCAGCCACATCTGCGCACCTGCCGGGACTTCACCCTGTGTATGCGGTAACTCTTCGCGGCGGCTGACGTCGTCAACCGTGGCCAGAATATTGGCTATGGTTATTTCTGATGCCGGGCGGGCCAGGCAATAACCGCCACCGGGTCCGCGCATACCGGTTACCAGACCGTGCTGGCGTAAACGTGCGAACAGTTGCTCCAGGTAAGAAATAGAGATGGACTGCTGTGCAGAAATATCCGCCAGTGTTACTGGCCCACTCTTGTGCTGTAGCTCCAGCTCAATCATAGCCGTTACGGCATGACGACCTTTTGTAGATAACTTCATGTTAACCTCGGCAAATAGGGTACTGCGTACAGTATAGCGCTTGTGCGGTTCGTAATCTCTATGGCACTAGCGATGGCCGGAAGTCTGTAATGGTTCCAAATCGGCTCTGTGCCCATACTATAATAATAGTTGAGTCTTTTAGTCAAGATTTATACGCTGCTGTCATTTTGGGCTAAATTCTATTAATAAGCATATAAAACAATAGGATAACTAATATATACCCTGATGTGGGTATGCCGGATGCCCCGCATCTGCCCTTAATTTGGGGTGACCATTAAGTGGATATTCAAGAAGTGCGGGGACTGGCATTAAAAGTGATGAAATAACATCGGCTTGCTTAATAGCCGGCAGCGAGAATAGGAAGACATTGGGCAGGTGTTTGCTACAATGGGCCCGACATTAAGGTTTGTGTCAGTTTCAGATCCACAGCCTTTGTAAAATTATCAGTCAGGAGCAGAAAATGGCATCAGAAATTCCGGGTGGCGTGGATCGCCGCCAGCAATCACGAGAAAAACTGGATGCGCTGGTGACGTCTCGCACCGCCACTTTGTCACTTTTGACCGACCTTGCCGGTCGACAGCCATTCACGCCCGAACCTTCCATGGAAAAAGCCTTGCGGTCGTTCTGTGAAACACTAATCGACTATACCGCCAGCGCCCATTTCCAGTTGTATCGTTATCTTGCCGACAACCGCGAGCGTCGAGCTTCAGTATTGAGTATTGCTGATGAGCTTTATCCGAAGATAGTTGAAACTACCGACCAGATTTTGCGTTTTAACGACAAATACGAGGCTATGTCGCTCGATAACAGCATCGAGTTTCTGGCGATTGATCTGTCTACCCTGGCTGAATGCATCGCCGAACGTATCCAGTGTGAGGATGAAGTAATCAACGCCATGGGTGGTGCTGTCCACTAGCTACTGAATTTTCGGGGCTGTCCAGCGGCGAGCAGGGACGTTTGCCGCCAAATTCTCACTATTTGACATATAGCCTGTCTGTTTACAGGAGAAACCTGTTATGAGCGCTGATGGTTCTGCACCGGCGACTATTGAAACCCTGCTGAAAATTATGGTCCGGTTACGTACCCCGGGATCTGGTTGTCCCTGGGACTTGCAGCAGGATTTTCATTCCATCGCAGCTTATACCCTCGAAGAGGCCTATGAGGTGGTTGATGCCATTGAGCAGGGTGACCAGCTCGCTCTCAGGGAAGAACTGGGTGACTTGTTGTTTCAGGTTGTATATCACGCGCAAATGGCCAGTGAGGCCGGCTGGTTTGATTTTAGTGCGGTGGTCACCGGGATCTGTGAAAAGATGACGCGGCGGCACCCGCATGTGTTTGCCGGAGACGTTATCGATACAGCCGAGGCACAGACTGTTGCCTGGGAGAAGCACAAGGAACGGGAAAAAGGTGAGTGCAGCAGCGCCCTTGAGGGTGTGCCACTGGCGTTACCGGCGCTTACGCGTGCTGACAAACTGCAAAAGAAAGCATCCCGCGTTGGTTTTGACTGGCCGAGTATTCACGGAGTGTCTGACAAGGTCGAAGAGGAACTGGAAGAGCTGCGCGAAGAAATTCGCAGTAATACGGATGCCGAGGCATTAATGGATGAAGCGGGTGACCTGTTGTTTGCAGCCGTTAACCTGGTGCGCCACACCGGTACTGACCCGGAAGCGGCGTTGCGTCAGGCCAATCATAAATTCACCCGACGTTTCCGTATGGTCGAGCAGCTGAGTAATGCGGCCGGCAAGACGGTGACGGAAACAGATCTTGATACACTGGATTTATACTGGGACGAGGCCAAGGCACTGGAGGCGGCAGGCGGCAGCCCAGGTGATACCACTGAGACCGCCTGACCCTTTCGCCGTCGTGCAATTTCTTGTGTATTAAGCAGTGTTCAGGTACAAAACGATGTTATCTGTCAGTTATTCTCAATCAGGGTAAAACGCTATGAGCTCAGCCACTGCTGAAAATATTATCGAGGTAGAAAACCTGGTTGCACATTATGGTGATCGCGTCATCCTCAATGGTATTAACCTGGGTATCCGCACCGGCGAGATTATGGTCATCATGGGTGGTAGCGGCTCGGGTAAAACCACGCTGATGCGCAATTTGCTGGGTCTGAATAAACCCAGTTCCGGCAGTATTCATATCCTTGGACAGGATATTACCAAAATCAACAAGCGTGAGCTGTATGCTCTCCGGCGCAAGATGGGCGTTGCATTCCAGGGTGGTGCGCTACTGGGTTCGATGTCGGTGGCAGACAATATCGAGCTGCCTCTCCGGCAGCACACCCGGCTGGATGACAGTACTATCCACATCATGTCCCGTATGAAGCTGGAAGTGGTTAACCTGGCTGGTTTCGAGGACTTGATGCCCTCTGAATTATCCGGTGGCATGCTGAAGCGCGCTGCGCTGGCACGTTCCATTGTGATGGATCCCGCGATGTTGTTTTTTGATGAGCCTTCTGCCGGGCTCGACCCGGTGGTGTCGGCAGAGCTTGACGAGTTAATCCTGCGGCTGAAAGAGGCGATGAACGTCACCATCGTTGTGGTAACACACGAGCTGGAAAGCGCCTTCAAGATCGCTGACAGGATTACCGTGCTTGGGCAGGGCAGTGTACTGATGACTGGAACGGTGGATGAAGTCAGGAACAGTGATAACGAAGTGATTCAGGATATGCTGAACCGGCGCGCCAGGGATGAAACCGTCAACGCAGATGAATATCTGGCACGGCTGACGGCAGCCCGGCGACAGTCACGCGTATAGGAGACCTGCCACAGGTTGACGTTATTGTCCGCGATCAGGCGGGCTGGGGCTGGCTTTCAAGTTCCTTGATCTTGGCCTTCATTTTTGCAATCAGGCCGTCAAAGCCTTCTTTCTTGACTATTTCCTGGTAGGAGCTGCGATAGTTGCTGATCAGGCTGATGCCCTCGATAATCACGTCATAGACCCACCATTTATCATCCTTCTGGTACACCTTGTAGTTCACCGGGATGTCAGCGCTGGCGGTGAGAATCATTGTCTCGACAACGGCTTTCTTGCCCTTGACCTTTTCTCCCGGGTAGTCGACCTTCTCATCGGTGTAGGCTTCAACCCGACCAATGTAGGTATTCTCTATCAGTTTGGAGAACAGCTGAACAAATTCCTGCTGCTGCTCTTTTGAAGCACTTTTCCAGTTGGTTGCCAGGGTACGTTGTGACATGGCGCGGAAATCAAAGCGTTCGCTGATAACCTCGCCTATTTTTTCGCGGCGGATTACCTTGTCCATTTCCTCGTCCTGCAGCAGTGCCAGGATGCTGTCCACTGATCCGCGGATGGATTCAGTCGGGGACGCGCCTGCAGTTGCAAGGCTTGTCATGGCCAGCAGCATGCCGGCAGTCAGTGTCAGGAAAAGTTTTTTAAACATAACATTACCTCGCATTTAATAATTATCAGCAGTTACCGCGGCTAGTTATCTACCAGGTTTTTGCGGTACTGGGTCCAGGCATCGCGTACAAACAGGTAAGGGTCCAGTGCATCCCTTTTGATGCCTTCATAGGTATCCTTGTCGAGCGCGACCGTGTTGACCGTCCTCAGGATGATGGCAGCCCAGTAGTCACGGTCTTCCCACAGATAGTATGTCAGATCCATGCGTGAATCTGCCAGCAGTCCAGCGCCATCCCTGAAACTGGAGGGACCAAAGAACGGTAAAACCAGGTAGGGACCCGGGCCGATACCGTAGTAGCCGAGCGTCTGACCGCTGTCTTCGTCTTTCTTCTTGAGATTGAAGTGGTCCTTGGCGGTATCAAAAAAGCCGCCGATACCGATGGTGGTGTTGACAGCAAAACGGGTTAATTCGTTACCAGCATCGGAAAACTTTCCCTGCAGCCCGGCGTTGATAATGCGCATCGGGCTGGCCAGGTTGGAAAAGAAATTGCCTATGCCGAGCATCAGGGGGTCGGGCATAACCCAGCGATAACCCTTGGCAACCGGTTTTAACAGGTAGAAATAGAGCTTGTCGTTGAACCAGAAGATACCGCGATTGATCGGTTCCAGCGGGTCATAGACGTCAAGAATTTCTTCATCTTCATCGAGGAACAGCAGCTCATCGTCATAAAAATCATCCGCTGCTACAACTGTTTCCTTGCTGTCGGCATCATTGTCTGCCGCCGCCATGATGAGGAAGTTGTTTTCGTTCTCATGAGCAAGGTTTTCTGCGTAGGCAGGCGTGCTTCCACAAATACCAATAACGGGTACGCCCAGGGCAACTAGCAGGATAAGTAACTTCTTCATAATGTTGTCCGTGATGCTTGTCTATTCACTCTCAAAAATATATTTACTGACCAGTTCTTCAAGACTGATTGCAGATTCTGTTTCATCAATTTCATCGCCGGCTTCCAGCATGATGTCCGAGCCGCCCGGTGTCAGCTTGATGTACTTGTCTCCGATAATTCCCGAGGTGCGGATTGAAGCAATGCTGTCGTCCGTCAGTTCAATGGTCTTGTCTATATTCAAGTGCACCACGGCCTCATAGTCGCCGGCATCCAGTTCGATCTGGCTTACCTTGCCAACCACGACGCCTGCCAGTTCAATAGTGGAGCCTTCCTTGAGTCCGCTGATAGAGGTAAAGCGTGCCGTCATCGGGTAGGTTTCGTTCTGGAAGGGGTTTATGTCGCCCATCTTGACAGCCAGCCAGGAGAAACTGATAAAACCCGCCAGCAGGAATGCTCCGACGACAATTTCAAGACTTGTTTTGTTCATGGCTTGCTCCGTTTGCTGCTTTTATATGCCGTAAATGTAGTTACGAAAGTATCAATGAACCTATCAGGTAATCCCACACAAGGATGCTGACCGAGGCAAAAACCACGGCGTCAGTGGTGACCCGGCTGACGCCTTCAGCACCGAATACGCCGGTCCGGCTGAGGTGCAGAAAGTATCCCTTGAAAGTACAAATCCAGACGATGAGGACACCGAATATCAACGACTTGATCAGGCACAGGCGGATATCCGCCCATTCCACGCTGTTGTACATGCCCTGAAAATAGGAACCCTCGGATACACCCAGTAATACGACTCCGGCAAGATAACCGCCGAAGATACCGACGATATTAAAAATAAATGCAAGTACCGGCAGCGATATCAGGGCGGCAACAAACTTGGGTGCAACCAGGTATTTTAGCGGGTCGATTGCCATGCATTCGAGTGCATCGATCTGTTCTGAGTGACGCATGATGCCGATCTCTGCGCAGATAGCGGAGCCTGCACGGCCAATCACCATCAGGGCAGTGAGTACCGGTCCGAGTTCCTGGATCAGGCTGAGTGCAACAGCTGAACCCAGTAATTCCTCTGAACCGAATTGCTTCAGATTATGGTAGCCCTGCAAACCAAGCACCATGCCGGTAAACAGGCCAACAATGAGAATGACCGTGACCGAGCGGGCTCCAAAGAAATAGATCTGCCTGACAATGGGATAAATGGAGTACGGCGGTCTGAATATACTGGCAAAGGATGCACCGAGGAACATACCCATTCTGCCCGTTGTCTCCAGCAGGTATAGAAAATTCTCTCCGAGCCTGGCGAGCAACTTAAGCATGATTTCGGCGCTGTATGTCGTGTGGTTGCGGGTCGATACTGTGCTTGTTTGTCATGCGGATTGACGCGGTTACGCGGTCAGTCCGTCATCAACCGTATCGTACATGGTGAATACCTTGTCGAGTCGCGCGAGTTCCAGTACCCGACGGGTGGGTTCGCTGGCAGCAGCCAGGGAAAAACGGCTGCCGTTTTTCTTTGCAGCCTGTAGTGCCTCGACAAGTGAGGCAACACCGGAACTGTCGATATAACTTACTTCCGACAGGTCGACGATGACATTGCTGGTTGACTCAAAACACTTCAGCAGGATTTCCCGTGCAGCCGGTGAGCTCTCCAGATCAATCTCGCCACTAAAGGCGACTACAGAGGAATCTTGTTTTTGTGAAATTTCATGTTTCATTTCTATTGCTCTCGATGTATTTAACCATGCGTAACAGGTTCCCCTGACCGGAAGGTGCCGGCAGATGTTCGACTTCATCCATAATGTCATGGATGATACAGATGCCCAAACCGCCAGGTCCGGGTTCTTCCGGCCACTCCGGTTTTAGTTTCTCAGGATCTACCGTGGGTGCTGAGTCCTGTAGCTGGAACTCGATTATGCCGTCTTTGCAGACTATTTCCAATGTTGCCTCGCCAGCCTCGACATCCTTGTAGGCATGCCGGACCACGTTCTGGATGGCCTCACCAACAGCGATAACGATGTCGGTAGCCATGGATTTCGAACAGCCGCAGTCTGCGCAGGCCTTGCTGACAAATTCACGTGCTGCCTGTAATTCACTGGCGCGAGCCGGGAATGTATGAAGAGCCACCATTGGAGCGCTATTATGCGTTATATCTTTTTTTAAACAAGTAGTTGATGCGTCAATGGCCAGCAGTGTGATGTCGTCATGACGGCTGCGTCCGGTGTTACCCAGTCGCGAGACGACGGCTTCTATTCGATCAGCCGCCGGCAGTCCGGCGGATTCCCTGACAATTGCAGTAAAACCGTCAACACCCAGTTGCTTGCCATTCGCCAGATCACCTTCGGTTACACCATCCGTGAAGATATACAGCGTGCCGCCATCGAGCTGAAGGGTCTCCTTGCGGATACCGTCATCTCCCGCCACCAGTGGCAGGATGCCCAGTGGCGGTGCGCTTGCAGGGGTGGCTGTAAAGGAACCGTCGCGGGCATGCAGCAGCGGTGGTTCATGACCGGCATTGGCCAACTGCACCTCGCCGCTTGCCGGATCAAACAGGCCGCAGGCCATGGTGACAAACATGCCATGGATGGCTGTTTCGCAAAGCTCTCTGTTGATGGTCGCCAGCAGCACATGGGGTTCGTGCTGCGTCTTGCCGAGACAACGAAACAGGCTGGCAGTTTTGGACATCAGTAATGCCGCATCCATACCCTTGCCGGAAACATCGCCAAGACTGAAATAGACGCGACCGTCACCGAGCTCGAAGAAGTCGTAAAAGTCCCCGGACATTTCATTGGCAGGCAGGTTGATACCGCAAACGGGGAATGGGGCAGGGCGGGCGGTGGGTAACAGGCTGCGCTGCATCTCGGTCGCCAGCTCCAGTTCGCGGCTGACGCGTTCCTGTGCAACCAGGTCTTCGGCCATGTGCGCGTTACTGATCGCGAGCGCGGCAGCTGAGGCCAGTGTCTGCAGCATTAACAGGTCGGTGTCCGAAAACAGGCCGCTGGCATCGGATTTGTTGACCAGCTCGATAGCGCCAATTTTTTCGAAGTGTCCGACCATGGGCGCACACAGAATCGAGCGGGTTTGGAAACCGGTGGATTCATCCACAGAGTGATCAAAGTCCGGATCCTGTTGTACATCCCTGACTATGCGGCTGCTGTTTTCTGCGACACACTGGCCGACGATACCTTCGCCCGTATTCAGTGTAATACCGTGAATGTCGACCGGGCCGACGCTGGCCTTGCACACCAGCGTATTATTTCTGTTGTCCAGCAAAAACAGTGCGCCGCCTTCTGCCTTGACGAACTGTACGATAAGGTCGAGTGCTTTCTGGATGGTTTCTTCGATATTGAGCGTAACGGCCAGGTGGCCGCTCATTTTCGACAGCAATTCGAGGTGAGCGGAAACGTTGGTTGATTTCCTGCGATCGAAACGCCTGGGGTCGCGACGGTCTTTATCGTAAGGAAATTCGCTCATTGGAGTGCAGCGTTCCGGTGACTCATGTTGTCGCTGTATATTAAGGAGTTGAAGAATATATGGCCATGTTCACAAGGAGCTTTCTGCTTGCAGCCGGTCGTTAAATGGTCGGGCAGAGAGGATTTGAACCTCCGACCCCTTCGTCCCGAACGAAGTGCGCTACCAGGCTGCGCTACTGCCCGTTTAACGTTTAACAGCTGCGGTTAACAGAAAACTCTGCGAGACCGTACAATGCTTCCCGATAGGCTGATTCCGGCAACGGACTCAGCGCTTCAATGGCAAGTTCCGCTTCGTTTTTTGCGGCTTGCGCAGTGTACGGGATGCCCCCGGTCGATTCAATCACCGCACATACATCCTGCATGTTGTCATGCCCTCCGTTCTCAATAGCCTTGCGAATCAGCTTTGCCTGGCCGGGTGTACCTTTGTGAATTGCGTGGATAAGCGGCAATGTCGGCTTGCCTTCGGCAAGGTCGTCACCGACATTTTTGCCGGTATCTTCGGGGGATGCGCTGTAGTCGAGCACGTCATCAATCAACTGGAAGGCAATACCCAGATGCAGGCCGTAACTGGCCAGTGCATTTTCAATAGCTTCAGACTGGTTACTAAGCACTGCGCCGATCTGTGCGGCGGCCTCAAACAGGCGCGCGGTCTTGCGACTGACGACGTCCAGATAACGGCTTTCGGTGGTGTCGGCGTCATGGCAGTTGAGCAGTTGCAGGACTTCGCCCTCGGCTATCGTGTTGGTAGTATGCGACATGATTTCCATGATGCGCATGTCGTTGGCAGCAACCATCATTTCAAAGGC
>CAJQPV010000023.1 GCA_905480305.1 uncultured Gammaproteobacteria bacterium
CAATGTAAGCCACACCAGAGGCAGAAACAGCAACAGTGTCCAGGCATCCAGTGCACCGCTGCCACTGTGGCTGGCACGGCTTGATGAGTACATGGGTTGCTGACTGTCGACACGACGTGACATGGCCGGGCGCTGAGCCCGTTGCTGTCGGGCAGCTTCTTCAAGAGCCAGGCGCGCCTTGTTACTGCGCTTGATGCCATGCGCATCGAAGATCTCATCACGCACCACGACCATGGCGGTGTAATCGGTCACCAGGCCGTACTCGACACCCAGATCGACGATGGCCTGTTTCAGGTCGGCATCTTCACCGAAGTCGTTGATCTCCTGCAGTGCTTCCTCGACACGGGCATAGGCCCACAGGCGTTCGATTTCCGGGTTATCGGTCGCCACCGCCGGGAAGGCAAACCGGGTCTGGTAGAGCTTGTCTTCACCGGAGATACGCCCGGTGAGCCGGACATCCGCCATGCCGTCACCCCAGTAATGACCGAAGACCACCAGTTGCTGGCCCCGGTACAGGCTGCCGATCTGTCCGGGCGTGAGATCAGCCGTCTTGATGCCACCAATCTTTATTTTCACACCGTGCAGGGCCTCGTGCGTCACCCTGGAGGTTGCCGCCAGCAGCTGACCCACGATGTCGTCACTGCTGGAGATATTCACGGCAAAACCACCCGAGGCTTTGGTGAGTGCCTCCAGCAACGGACGGTTGGCACTGTTGCCCAGCACAAAGGTGAACAGGCGGACGTCCTTTTTCTTGATGAGTTCGATAAACCGGCGCTGCCGGGTCTCGCCCACATTGGCTACCCCGTCGGTGACCAGCACCAGGGCACTGGTCCGGTCGGCTTCCAGGGACTTGATGCCTTTATGAAGGCCGTCATACAGATTGGTACCGTTATCTGGAGAGATGCCTGCCAGGGCCTGGCTGTAATGCGTCACCGTCTCAGGCGTTGCATTGACAAACCCCGCGGTCAGCTCCCGCGAGCTGTTATTAAAAAGCACGATGCGAAAGCGATCCCCGGAACGCATCTTTTGCAGTGCGCGCTGCACCCCGTCGGCCAGGGTCGCGTACTTGCCCTGCATGGAACCGGAGATGTCCAGCACAAACACCCAGTCCTTACCTTCCTCAATGGGCTGGAGGTCATCGCCAGGTGTCACCACCATCATGAAGGTACCGCGCTCACTGCCTGCAGGCTTGTGTGCAACCAGATCGACGCTCCCCGGCAGACCGGTCTGGTGACGCCAGTAGACCACCAGGTCCTGATCCAGTGTGAACACGGCAGTGTTTGCAGCAGGCAAAGCCTGGCTACCCGTCTGCAATCCTTTCGGGTTTGCTGGTGCAGGCATGCCGCCGGCTGCAGCGACACGATTACCCAGGTGCACCTGCCATTCACCCTCGGCCTGCGGCTGGATAACGGCCTGTGGCTGATTCGGCAGGCGCACGGCTGCTACCGGATAGGACGACTTGATGCGCAGGTCAAAACTGAATTGCCCGGTCACATCCTCGTTGGCCGTCCAGAAGGCGAGCTTCTCCTCGTCAACACCGCCCTCTTCCAGTGGATAGACATAACGCCCGATGCCGCTATCCACCTGCGCAGGCTGGAGGTACACCAGCCGCACCCGCATATCCTGTCCGGCGCGCACCGGACTGACCCGGGTCTCGAAGGTCTTGTAACTGTCTTTCTCGGTAATGCCGGCATCGCGCCCGGCGGCCTTTTCCTCCTCGTAGAGCTGGCGCGCCTGCTCCCGTTCCAGCACTTCACCGCTGACCGGCTGGCCATCGATCCACACGGTCAGTTCAACCACCGAGCCGTGGGCCGGTACCGGAAACGAGTACTGGGCCTCCAGGTCCCGGTCATGGGGATTGAAGAAAACCTGCTCGACGGTAGTGATGGCGTAACCGTCCTCGATCAGTACGTCGACCTGATGGTCGCGTATTCCCAGGGCCGGCAGGCTGCCGTCACTGGGGGTTAACAGGCCAGCGGCCTGCGTAAATCCTGCCAACAGGGACACCGTCACCAGGACGAATCCCTGCCAAATACTTTTCTTACCCGTTTGTCTGTTCATGTCTGACTCCTTATTAAATGAACGCTGTTCAATTAAGAGTGGTAAAAGGACCCGGAAAGCTGATTGTTCGCTGCATGGGTCTTTAATAAACACTGTTCAATATATTGACCAGGAAAACCCACTTGCGTTGATTTAAGTGGGTTACTTGCGTTATGAACAGCGTTCAATTAGAATCTAGCACAAGACTGAACAGTGTTCAATATTATTTTTCAAGCCCGCCCTGTGGGCAGTGAGACCGAGGACCCATGCATGGCACGACGCAGCGATCACAGCCGTGAAGAACTCCGGGAAATGGCCATCACGGCCGCTGAGCAAATCGTGGTGGAACAGGGCTATGAAGGCTTGAGCGCCCGCAAGGTAGCGACGGCCATCGGTTATACCGTTGGGACCCTGTACCTGGTCTTCGAAAACCTTGATGACCTCATCCTGCACATCAATGCACGCACCCTCGATCGCCTGCATGCACACATGAACGAATCACAGTTACATTGTGGTGATGCCAGTGACTGCCTGCTGCAACTGGGACAGGTCTATATTCGCTTTGCCGATGAAGATCCGCACCGCTGGGCAATGGTATTCGAACATCGATTCTCCGAAGATCAGGTTGTGCCCGTATGGTTTCAGGAAAAGATTGCACGGATGTTTGCACTGGTTGAAAAAGGACTTGAACCCCTGGCCGAACAGCATACACGCGATGAGATCACACAAGCATCACGGGCACTGTGGGGTGGTGTGCATGGTATCTGTATCCTGGCACTGGCTGGCAATCTGGGTGTCGCCGGCGTCGATTCGGTACAGGATTTAACGAAGACACTGATAACCAATTATCTCAAGGGTTTCACCAACAACTGATTTGAACAGTAATCTCTAACGAAAAACCGTAACCAGGTATCACCTTCCATGGACAAACTTTTCAAACTGACGGGCTTCATCCCGTTCATCATGATTATTTTCCTGAATGCCTTTGTCGATTTGGGACACAAAATCCTGATCCAGAATACGGTCTTCAAGATCTATGACGGACAGACCCAGATCATACTGACAGCCATCGTAAACGGTCTGATATTGCTGCCATTCGTACTGCTTTTCACCCCTGCCGGCTATCTTTCTGACAAACACCAAAAGCCCCTGATCATGAAAGTAAGTGCGGCCGTTGCCGTCGGCCTGACTCTGCTGATCACCCTCTCCTACTACCGTGGGTGGTTCCAGTTTTCCTTCGCCATGACCTTTCTGCTAGCGGTGCAAAGCGCTTTCTACTCACCGTCAAAGTACGGCTACATCAAAGAACTGACAGGCAAGGAGCATCTGGCCACCGCCAATGCCGTCGTACAGGCGGTCACTATTGTGGCCATCCTGTTTGGCATCTTCGCCTTCTCGGTATTTTTTGAACGGGGTCTGGCCGGTGTGAGCTATGAAAATGAATCAGAAATATTGCAGGCGATAGCACCGATTGGCTGGATTTTGGTGATTTGCTCGTCATTTGAATTGATGTTTGCTATGCGACTGCCGGCCGGTGAGGCAGCAGCGGCCGAGCAGCGCTTTGACGTAAAACAGTACAGTAAAGGCCACTACCTGCGTGACAATCTCAACAAGATCCTGGCAAACAGAACTATCTGGCTTTCGATTGTTGGTTTGTCGGCGTTCTGGGCAATTTCCCAGGTGGTACTGGCGACCTTCCCGGCCTTCGCCAAGGAGACTCTGGGCGAGGACAACACCGTTATCATTCAGGGAATGCTCGCCTGTTCCGGGTTCGGCATCATCGTCGGCTCACTGCTGGCCGGTCAGTCATCGAAGCATCATATCGAAACGGGCCTCGTCCCACTGGGTGCACTGGGCATCGTTCTCGCCCTTTTTCTCTTGCCACAACTGGACTCGCATACCCTGCTGGTGCTCGATTTCCTATTGCTGGGTGTCTGTGGCGGCATGTTTATTGTGCCACTCAATGCATTGATACAGTTCCATGCCCGTGATGACCAACTGGGCACCGTGCTGGCAGGCAACAACTGGGTGCAAAACGTCGTCATGCTGGGATTCCTGGGCCTGACTGTGTTCTTTGCCGTCTACGGTATCAGCAGTATCGGCCTGTTTCATATACTGACCATCGTTGCCCTGGCAGGTGCCCTCTATACCGTCTATCAACTGCCACAGTCGTTGGTACGTTATGTTATTGCACGGGTGTTCTCCAGCACCTACCGTATTAAGGTGCTGGGATTTGAAAACCTGCCTGGTAGCGGCGGCGTTCTGATGCTGGGTAATCACATCAGTTGGCTCGACTGGGCGATGATTCAGATCGCCTGCCCGCGGCCGGTGCGTTTTGTGATGCACCAGACCATCTACCAGCGCTGGTATCTGAAGTGGTTCCTTGACTTCTTCGGCGTCATTCCGATTTCTTCTGGCCAGAGCAAAGAGGCACTGCAACAGATCAACGAACTGTTGCGCGCCGGCGAAGTCGTGTGCCTGTTTCCGGAAGGGGCAATCAGCCGCAGTGGTCAGCTGGGTGAATTCAAACACGGTTATGAACGCACCATCGAAGGCGTGGATGGCATTATTCTGCCGTTCTATTTACGCGGGCTCTGGGGTAGCCGTTTCTCACGCTCGAGCGGAAAACTTCAGGAGATCCGTAACACGCGCCTGCGTGGCGACGTCATCGTAGCCTTCGGCAAGCCCTTGCCCATGGACACACCGGCACACGAACTGAAAAAGCAAGTACTCGAACTCTCAATCGATACCTGGGAGCACTATACGCAAACCCTCGACCCCATTCCTTTGGCGTGGTTGCGCAGTACAAAACGACGCGGTAATGAACCCTGCCTGGCAGATGCCGGCGCAACGACCACGCTTTCAGGTTATAAAGCCCTGACCGCCGTCATCGCGTTCTCCCGCCTCATTCGCAGGCGTAGCCAGGAGCACAATATCGGCCTGCTTTTGCCAACCAGCAGTCCAGGCATTATCACCAACATGGCGGCTTTGTTGTTGAACAAGACTGTGGTCAACCTGAACTACACGGCCAGCCTGCAGTCACTGCTGGCCGCGGTAGAGAAAGCAGAGATTAGTAACCTCTATACCTCCAGACGCTTTATCAAAAAACTGCAGCAGCGTGGCATCGACCTGAGCGAGCTACTGGCCCGGGTGCAGGTACATTTCCTTGAAGACCTGAAAGACGAGATTGGCACCTTTACTAAACTTGCTCTGCTGGTCTCGACGGTCGTGTTGCCTGCACAGGTGCTCTATGCCCTGTTCGGCCGGCGTGCCGGCATTGATCAACCCGCCGCCATTCTCTTTTCAAGCGGCAGCGAAGGGGAACCCAAAGGCGTCGTCCTCAGTCACCGCAATATCATGGCTAATATCCGGCAGGTATCAGATGTGCTCGACGTGCGCGACGAAGACACCATCATGGCAACCCTGCCCCTGTTTCATGCCTTCGGACTGACAGTCACAGGACTCATGCCACTGGTTGAAGGCATCCCGGTCATCTTTCATCCGGACCCGACGGATGCCCTGACAATAGCGAAGGCCATCGCAAAGCATCAGGCCACGGTATTTTGCGGCACCTCCACCTTCCTGCGATTATTTACCCGAAACCGGCATATCCACCCATTGATGCTGGATTCATTGCGGGTGGTGGTGGCCGGTGCCGAAAGACTGAACCCCGAGGTGCGGGATGCCTTCAAGCTCAAGTTCAACAAGGAGATCTACGAAGGCTATGGCACCACGGAAACTACACCGGTCGCCAGCGTCAACATCCCGGACCGGATAGACCAACGGAACTGGAAGGTCCAGCAAGGGAACAAGCCTGGTACCGTCGGTATGCCCCTGCCGGGTGGCAGTTTCCGTATAGTTGATCCGCACACCCTCAAGTCGTTACCTGTCAGTGAAGATGGCCTGATCCTGTTCGGTGGCTCACAGGTTATGCTGGGCTACCTCAATGATTCCGAGAAAACTGCTGATGTCATTGTGGATGTGGACGGTAAACGCTGGTACAAGACCGGTGATAAGGGCCATCTCGACCAGGACGGCTTCCTCACCATTGTCGACCGCTACTCACGCTTTGCGAAAATAGCTGGTGAGATGATCAGCCTCGGCGCCATAGAAAGCATCATTAATAAAGTGCTGCCGGAAGATATTGAGGTTCTCACCACGGCACTCCCTGACGGCAAGAAGGGAGAAAAGGTCATTCTCCTGATAGCCGGTGACATCGACAAAGATAAAATGAAGCAGCTTATCGAGCAATCGGGACTCAACCCGTTAATGAGGCCCGCAGAATTGGTCAATGTAGAAGAGATTCCTAAACTCGGAAGCGGAAAGAGTGATTTCAGCCGGGCAAAGCAGTTGGCAATGAAAGCATGCGCCTGATAAAGACGCTGGGGAAGTTCTGGCACAGGCTTGTGCCCCCCCCGGCGTAAATCGCGGCTAAACGTTGCTCTTACAGCAAGATTTTTTGCCCTGATTGGGTTAATACACTTACAGGACTGGCTCCAGCGGCAGCAGTTCCCAGAACCACAGCTGAATACGCTTGCCAAGTGCCGCCTGCTCATCCGGGTTGTCCGTCAAAGGGGCCCAGCTATTCTGGGGACGCATATCCTGCTCAATACGGGCTTCTACCTGCCGGGCCAGTAACGGGCTCTTGATCTGCACACCGATTTCGGTGTTGAGGTTCGCAGACCGGGGATCCAGGTTAAACGTGCCGACAAACAGTGACTCTGCATCGATCACCATGGTCTTGGCGTGCACGGCAAATACCGGGTTATGTTGCCTGATCTCTGCATGGCGTTCATTGAGGTGGTACTGGACCATGGGATAAGGACGAAACTCGTGGAGTTCAATGCCGGCTGCCAGCAGTTCATCACGTTTTTTGTGATAGCCACTGTATGCCTGCAAGTTATCAGTCGAGGCCAGTGAGTTGGTCACGATACGGACCTGAACACCCCGCTGGACCAGACCGGCAAACAGTAATATCGCTTCATCCGTCAAGATGACATAGGGTGTCTGGATGGTTACCCGGGTGGTTGCATTCTCCAGCGCACGCTGCAGCACCCTGGTCGTCGTACCGCTGCCCTTCAACCCCTGGCTGCCATCGTTTTTTCCGGGTTTATCACTGATCACACGGGTATCGCACCACACCAGATGATCATATAAGTCCGCAAACTTCACATCCAGTGAATCAAGGATGCCACGGATACGGGGCGTGTAATTTTCAGAATCCCGTGCATAGTCATGCAGCCAGCTGTGATAGGCCGCCACCACGTCGGCAGTCAGACGTTCACCTTGCAGCTGTTGTTCAACAGGGACTGCAAGTGGACTGTCCCAGAACCGTTCAAAGCTCGCCTCCAGCATCTGTGCAGCCAGCCCAATCAACAAAACATCACGATCCCGAAAGTTGTATTCATAGTCGTAGTCGTAATACTCATCCGCCATATTCCGCCCCCCGGTGATGCCAGCCAGCCCATCAAACAGTGCGGTCTTGTCATGCATGCGTTGATTGACGGCACGAAAGTCTTTCACCAGGTTACCCAGTCTCTGCAGCATGCTCGTACCCACCGAGTATTGCGGATTGTATATACGGATATAAACATTTGCGTGGGCAGCAAGCGCAAGCAATGTGTCATGTTCCGCATCGATCATCAGGTCGTCGACAATGACCCGCACCCTTACACCCCGGTCTGCAGCACGCAACAAGGACTCACTTGCCAGTGTGCCAATGTTATCCGTGCTCCAGATAAAATATTGAATATCAATTGTGCGGGTGGCGTTGTCAGTGAGCCAGGCACGGGCCAGCAGTGATTCCTCGCCCTTTTCGAGCACATACACCCCGGTTTTGTCCGGATGCTGATCGGCAAGCTCACGAAAATGAGCGATTGAAGGTGTATCACTCTGCGCTGCTGGTACAGATAGCAAGCACAGCAAAAACAAGAGTATCCCGGCAGCATGCAAAGACATAACAGCACGCATCACAAATCGAGCAGGCATAAGCAGGTGGAAATATGTCATGTGGTACATTTTCCAAATATCCAATACGCGACCCGTTCTGCTGAACTTATTTGAAGCCGGGAAGTAAACCACTGATTGCAGCACCTGTAACAACCATCAGGAATGCAGCAATATCAAGCCTCGGCAACGGAGCACTTCCGAATCCAAAACGTGCCAGTAGCGCAACGCCAAGACAAAGAAGTACGGCACCACCGACCAGCCGTACTGCCGCTGGAGTTGCTGCGCCAGCAGCGCGCGCACGTCTCTCGAGCGGCGAGAGCAGCAAGCTTACCGGCAATAACGCTGCATATAGAACAGCTATCCATAGCGGTCGGGTAACCCACCAGTCCGCACTCCCGGGTTCCAGTCCCAGCCCCAGCCCCCCTGCCAGATAAGCCAGTGCAACGATGATTACCATGACAGTAAGGTGCCACAGATACAGGGTCATGATCATGCTATTGATCAATACCGTTGCAGTCCAAATACGAATACCGGACAACATACGTCGCATCGGACCTTCAATGGCCAGTAGCAACCCGAACTGGGAAATGCCGAGTATCAGCAAGGTGATTTTCGGCGGTAGCGAGTTACTCAAGCCCTCGTCCGGTGATCCCACCATCGCGAAAGGATATGGCCCTTTGGAAACCAGCAAGCCCAGCACCAGCAAGCCGAACACCGAGTAAGACAAAAGCTGTGCCGGACTACCCATGCGCCCATCTCGCCAGGCATATCCAAGTTGGTGAACAGAGAGCCAGATCCAGAAGTAATTACTCCAGCCCATCCATTGAAGGTCGGCGGCGAAATAGGCAATATCGACGAGTACGCCAACCGCCGCAAGTGCCCAAAATGAAACAAAGCCCCAGCGTCGCCACATGATATAGGTTGCCGGAGCAAGTACCACTACCATGATATAGATTGCAAGAAACCAGGTTGGGATCAGTGCAGCCCGGGACGCGAGCCGGGTAATA
>CAJQPV010000024.1 GCA_905480305.1 uncultured Gammaproteobacteria bacterium
TGCACCTGACCGGCTACGAATTAAGTATTGATGATCTGAAAAACTTTCGTCAGCTACATTCCAAGACACCGGGCCATCCCGAATACGGTTATGCACCGGGCGTGGAAACAACGACCGGCCCGCTGGGCCAGGGTATTACCAACGCTGTGGGTATGGCGATCGCAGAACGTGCAGCGGCTGCCCGCTTTAACCGCGATGGCCACGATATTGTGGACCACAACACCTATGTGTTCCTGGGTGACGGCTGCCTGATGGAAGGCATTTCCCATGAAGCCTGCTCGCTGGCCGGTACGCTGGGACTAGGCAAACTGGTGGCTTTCTGGGACGACAACGGTATTTCCATTGATGGCCACGTTGAAGGCTGGTTTACAGACGATACACCGAAGCGCTTTGAAGCCTATGGCTGGCACGTTATTGCCGGTGTTGACGGCCATGACGCAGCTGCTCTGGACAAGGCAATTGTCGAGGCCAAGTCGGTCACCAACAAGCCCACCATGATTTGTTGCAAGACCACCATTGGTTACGGTTCGCCGAACAAGGCAGGGACGCATGGTTGTCACGGTGCCCCGCTGGGTGACGACGAAATCGTTCTGACCCGCAAGGAACTCGGCTGGGCACATGCACCGTTTGTGGTGCCGGAAGATATCTACGAAGGCTGGGATGCGAAGAACAAGGGTCTGCGGGCCGAGTCCGAGTGGAATGACAGGTTTGCCGCTTACAAGGCAGACCATCCCGCACTGGCCGCCGAGTATGAGCGCCGCATGGCGGGAGACTTGCCTGCCGACTGGTCTGACAAGTCGGCTGCCTTTATTGCCGATGTGAATGCTGCGGCCAAGACAACAGCAACGCGTCATTCCTCGCTGGCGGCGATCGAGGGTTATGCTGCTGAGCTGGAGGAGCTGTTCGGCGGTTCTGCCGACCTGGGTTGCTCCAATATGACGGAGTGGTCGACCTACAAGCCAATGCGTGCCGACAATCCGGATGCTAACTATATTAATTATGGTGTGCGTGAATTTGCCATGTCGGCAATCATGAACGGCATCGCCTTGCATGGCGGCTTTATCCCGTTTGGTGCAACCTTCCTGATGTTCTCGGAATATGCGCGTAACGCACTGCGCATGGCTGCCCTGATGAAGATTCAGAGTATCTTTGTCTACACGCATGACTCGATTGGTCTGGGTGAAGATGGCCCGACACACCAGGCGGTTGAACAGATACCTACCTTGCGGATGATTCCGAACATGGCGCTATGGCGTCCCTGTGATGCTGTTGAGAGTGCCGTGTGCTGGCAGCAGGCGATTGAAAGAAAAGACGGCCCTTCCTGCCTGATTTTCTCGCGCCAGAATCTTGATCACCAGGCACGCTCGGCTGCGCAGATTGCAGATATCGCCAGGGGTGGCTACGTGCTGCGAGACTGTGACGGTACGCCGGATGTCATTATTATCGCTACCGGCTCTGAAGTGGCGCTTGCCACGGGTGCCGCCGAAGCGCTTTCCGGCAAGAAGGTTCGCGTGGTGTCCATGCCGTCGACAACTGTTTTTGAAGAGCAGGATGATGCCTACAGGGAATCTGTTCTGCCCGCGGCTGTGAAGGCACGCGTTGCAGTAGAAGCAGCAGTTACCCAGGGCTGGTACAAGTACGTTGGCCTTGACGGTGCGGTAGTCGGAATCGACCGCTTTGGTGAATCCGCCCCGGCTGGCGAACTCTTCAAGGAGTTCGGATTTACGGTTGAGAATGTTGTCAAGGCGGTTAACAGCGTTAGCTGATGCGGTTCGACAAACTAATCAATAATTATTTTTTTATCTATACCTCAGGAGAAAAATTATGGCTATAAAAGTCGGTATTAATGGCTTTGGTCGCATTGGCCGGATGGTCTTTCGTGCAGTTGCAAAGGACTTCAAGGATATCGAAATTGTTGGTATTAACGACCTGCTGGACGCAGACTACCTGGCGTACATGCTGAAATATGATTCAGTACACGGCCGCTTTGACGGGGACGTTTCTTCCGATGCGAACAATCTGATCGTTGATGGTCGCAAGATCCGCCTGACTGCCGAGCGTGATCCGGCTGACCTGAAGTGGGGTGACGTGGGTGCCGAGATCGTTATCGATTGCACCGGCTTTTTCCTGACAGAAGAAAGTTGCCAGAAGCACATTGATGCCGGCGCCAGGAAGGTTGTTCAGAGCGCGCCTTCCAAGGACAGTACGCCGATGTTTGTCTACGGTGTCAACCATGAGACTTATGCTGGTCAGACAATAGTTTCAGCCGCTTCCTGTACCACCAACTGCCTGGCTCCGATTGCCAAGGTAATTAACGACAACTGGGGCCTGAAGCGTGGTCTGATGACAACCGTGCATGCCGCAACGGCAACCCAGAAGACTGTCGACGGTCCTTCCCAGAAAGACTGGCGCGGCGGTCGCGGTATTCTGGAAAATATTATTCCTTCATCAACCGGAGCCGCCAAGGCTGTGGGTGTGGTGCTGCCCGAGCTTAATGGCAAGCTCACCGGTATGGCGTTCCGCGTACCGACGTCTGATGTCTCTGTTGTTGATCTGACAGTTGAACTCGACAAGGAGGCTTCCTACGAAGAAATCTGTGCCGCCATCAAGGCTGCTTCAGAGGGTTCGATGAAGGGCACACTGGGCTACACGGACCACAAGGTGGTTTCCACGGATTTTCGTGGCTGCAGCCAGTCCTCTATCTTTGATGCAGGAGCCGGTATCGCACTGGATGGCACTTTCGTGAAGCTGGTGTCCTGGTATGACAATGAGTACGGCTACACCTGTAACATGATGCGTTTTGTCGAGCACATTGCAGGATAAAAGGCAGACGCCCTGGCTTATCCAGGGTTTATGACGTCACTGCCGGCCCGGAACGTTCCGGGCCGGCAGCTTTTAAAGGTGTTGTTTGTTAAAGCAGGACAAGGCTTTAACAAACCGCATTTATAGAAAAAATTATTCAGGAGTTTGATATGTCTGTCATAAAGATGACTGATCTCGATCTGGCCGGCAAGCGTGTTCTCATCCGTCAGGATCTGAATGTGCCTATCAAGGATGGCAAGGTCAGCAGTGACAAGCGCATCCAGGCGTCACTACCCACGATTGAATTTGCCATGAATGCCGGCGCCAAGGTGATGGTGATGTCTCATCTGGGTCGTCCGACGGAAGGTGAATACGACGAGCAATTCTCACTGCTGCCGGTCGGCGAACACATGGCCGCGCTGCTGGGACATAATGTTGAAATGGTCAAGGACTGGGTCAACGGTGTTGGTGAGATGCAGAATGGTGATGTGGTTCTGTGCGAGAATGTTCGTTTCAATGCCGGCGAGAAAAACAATGACGAAGCGCTGTCGAAGAAGATGGCGGCGCTGTGTGATGTATTTGTCATGGATGCCTTCGGTACCGCCCATCGGGCACAGGCATCCACTTATGGTGTGGCGCAGTTTGCGCCGATCGCCTGTGCCGGTCCGTTGCTTGCCGGCGAGCTTGAAGCGCTGGGCAAGGCGCTGCACAACCCGCAGCGACCGATGGCGGCGATTGTAGGCGGTTCGAAGGTTTCTACCAAGCTGACGGTGCTGGAATCACTTTCCGGTGTGGTAGACCAGCTAATTCCCGGCGGCGGTATAGCCAATACCTTTATTGCCGCCAGCGGGTTCAATGTTGGGAAATCCCTGTATGAAGAAGACCTGGTGCCGGAGGCGAAACGTCTTATGGAAGCCGCCAAAGCAAAGGGTGGTGAAATCCCTGTGCCTACTGATGTTGTTATCGGCAAGGAGTTTTCCGAGTCTGCCGAGGCCATAGTGAAAAAAGTTGAAGACGTAGAAGATGATGACATGATCTTCGATATTGGGCCGGAAACGGCTGCCCGCTTTGCCGAAATGATGAAGAGTGCCGGTACCATCGTATGGAACGGCCCGGTCGGCGTTTTCGAATTCGACCAGTTTGGAGAAGGTACCAAAACGCTGGGGCTGGCTATCGCCGAATCTGCTGCATTTTCAATCGCCGGGGGCGGTGATACGCTGGCTGCCGTTGATAAATATGGTATCGAGAAAAAGGTGTCCTATATTTCTACTGGTGGTGGCGCGTTTCTTGAGTTTCTTGAGGGCAAGAAACTACCCGCCGTTGCGATACTGGAAGAACGTGGCGACCAGATAGCAACGTAACTTTACCCTCATACAAACAGACAAGCTGACATTATGCCAAGACGTACAAAAATTGTTGCAACCCTTGGCCCTGCCACGGATGATGAAAATGTCATAGATGAAATGATCCATGCGGGCATGGATGTTGTCAGGGTGAATTTCTCTCACGGTACCCATGAGGACCATGTCAGCCGCGCGGAAAATGTTCGTAACCGGGCGCGTGCGCATGGTCACCAGGTGGGTGTGCTGGCAGATCTGCAGGGTCCGAAGATCCGCATTGAATGTTTCAGGGAGGGGATGATCCGCCTGGAGAAGGATGACCACTTTATTCTTGATGCCGGACTGGACACCAATGCGGGTAACAAGGAACGTGTTGGTGTCACCTATAAGGATTTGCCCAAAGATGTAAACCGCGGGGATACCCTGTTGATCGATGACGGTCTGCTGGTTCTGTGGGTGGAGGAGGTTGTTGATCTTGAGGTGCGTTGCCGGGTTGTTGCTGGCGGCAAGCTGACCAATAGCAAGGGTATTAACCGGCAAGGTGGCGGCCTGACTGCTGCCGCGTTGACGCAGAAAGACCGGGATGATATCAAGGTCGCCGCCTCCATGGGCGCTGATTATGTTGCTATCTCGTTCCCGCGTTCGGCAGATGATATTCATGCGGCACGTGAGTTGTTGCGTGAGGCCGGAGGCCATGGTGGTATCGTCGCAAAGATCGAACGTGCCGAAGCGCTTGATGTTCTTGAAGAGATTATCGAGGCATCTGATGCTGTAATGATTGCGCGTGGTGATCTGGGTGTCGAGATTGGTGACGCCGAATTGCCGGCCGTGCAAAAAAGAATCATCCAGGTAGCCAAGTCACATGATCGTGTTGTTATTACCGCTACCCAGATGATGCAATCCATGGTTGAAAATCCGATCCCGACGCGTGCCGAGGTTTTTGATGTTGCCAACGCGGTGATTGATGGTACGGATGCTGTAATGCTGTCGGCAGAAACAGCCACCGGCCGTTATCCTGCCAAGGTAATCGAGGCAATGGACCGTATCTGTGCCGGTGCCGAGCGCCAGCGCATGAAGGCAGCGTCCGAACGCCGCATTAATATTCGTTTCGATCGAGCGGACGAGGCCATTGCCAAGGCCGCTATGTACACTGCCAACAGCCTTGGTGTGAAGGCGATTGCTGCCCTGACCGAATCCGGTGGTACTCCCCTGTGGATGTCACGTATCAGCTCGGGTATTCCAATTTTTGCCATGACCCGTCATGTGGAAACACGCAGAAAGGTGACTTTGTATCGTGGTGTCTATCCGGTCAGTTTTGACGTCACAACTCCGGATCATGCAACCGTTAATCGCGAGGCAATTGACGAGCTGATGCGGCGTGGTGCAGTACGTGACGGTGACCTCGTGATCATTACCAAGGGAGATATGGTGGGGGTTCACGGAGGTACCAACGCCATGAAGATAATTCGTGTTGGTGAACATGAAATCATAGAGCAATAGATTCTGCCGGTGCAATATTTGCCGGCGATACAGTAGCGGCTCATCGAGCCTGTTTTTTTTATATATTTAATTTCAGTTAACGATCAACCAGTAGACTTTCAGGAGAACACAATGGCCATTATTTCATTACGCCAGTTGCTGGATCACGCAGCCGAACACGGTTACGGTGTCCCAGCCTATAACGTCAATAACATGGAGCAGATGCATGCCATCATGGAGGCCGCTGACGAAACCGACAGCCCGGTAATTTGTCAGGCTTCAGCCGGTGCGCGCAGTTACGCCGGGGCGCCGTTTCTGCGTCACCTCATCCAGGCTGCCGTTGAGCAATGGCCGCATATTCCTGTGTGTGTGCACCAGGACCACGGTTCATCACCCTCTGTGTGTCAGCGCTCCATTCAGCTGGGTTTCAGCTCGGTCATGATGGATGGTTCACTTGGGGCGGATATGAAGACCCCTATGAGCTATGAATACAACGTCGATGTAACCCGCAAGACCGTCGCCATGGCGCATGCCTGCGGCGTATCGGTTGAAGGCGAACTGGGTTGCCTGGGTTCACTCGAAACCGGCATGGCCGGCGAAGAAGACGGTTCAGGTGCCGAGGGCGTGTTGTCGCACGACCAGCTGCTGACTGATCCGGAAGAAGCGGCCAAGTTTGTTGAAGATACCAAGTGTGATGCACTGGCTATTGCTATCGGTACCAGCCACGGTGCCTACAAGTTTACCCGGCCGCCTACCGGTGACATCCTGGCGATAGCGCGCATCAAGGAAATTCATGCCCGCATCCCTGATACTCATTTGGTGATGCACGGTTCTTCATCTGTACCGCAGGACTGGTTGGCCATTATTAACGAAAATGGCGGTGATATGGGCGAAACCTACGGTGTTCCTGTCGAGGAGATTCAGGAAGGTATCAAGAACGGTGTCCGCAAGGTTAATATCGATACTGACCTGCGTATGGCTTCTACCGGTGCGATTCGCAAGCACATGAAAGATAACCCCTCGAACTTTGATCCGCGTAAATATCTGCGTGCAGCAACTGACGGTATGCGTGATATCTGCAAGGCGCGTTATGAGGCCTTTGGTACTGCTGGTAATGCCTCCAGGATCAAGGTTATCAACCTTGAAGATATGTACCGCCGCTACGAGAGTGGTGAGCTGGATCCGACTGTGAAATAAATTCACTGTTCAGATAAATTTAAAGGCGGCTTCGGCCGCCTTTTTTGTTGCCCACAATTGTGTAATACAACAGGATTATTTATTGTTACCGTTAAATCGGGATGTTCGTCGCGGACGCAGTTCTGGGGATGGGTGATGATGTCAAAACTCTATACATTTTCTGACTATGACAAGTGCATGAGTCTGAAGCCGAATTTCGAAATGTGGCTGATAATCGGGTATTTCCTCAGGCCGTTTATTATGAAAATTTCCACCATTCAGATGGGGCGGGGTGGGACAAAGTCTGACAGTGTTAGCGGGCTGAAGGACCTGGTGTATCCGAATGACTTTGGCTTCTTTCTTGCGTTCGTTGCAACCATTCCAGTTTTGATGCTTTTATTTTCTTTTGTTAAAAGAAAGCCGGGTGCGCAGGAGTGGGTTAGAAAAATATGGCATAACGGTAAGATCCTGCTGGTTGTGACGGCAGTGTTGAACGTGGTTATTATTTTCGTGCCGTTTATGCTGGATCTGACGCACAGTATCAATATGTTGGGATGGGGGCAGCTGGCCATTGCGCTCTATATTATTTTCTATCTGTATACCACCCAGCGCGTCAAAGATACCTTTGCGGATTTTCCAAAAGATGCCCCCGAGTCTGACGGGAAATAATTCCCGATCTGACTTTCTGCAGACCCGCTGGTCGCGGGACAGGCCCGGTATTGTTCCTTAATGATAAGACGTACACTCTTGTTTCCACTAACCAGTCTCGGGCTTTTCGGGGTCCTGGTGCTGCTGCTGGCAGGATCCAATCTGTATACCTTCCATCGTCTGACGGACGAATCACCTATTGCGGAATTGCAATTCAGGAAGACGGGTGTAGAGCAATACGAGGCAACTATTGCTTATGGGGATTTCTGTCACCCTGAGAAGTTTCTGCTGCATGGCGACCAGTGGCGCCTGGATGCACGCTTTCTGAAATGGCAGCCATGGGCGAACCTGCTGGGTTTTGATTCCATGTATCGCATAGAGCGTCTGGGAGGACGTTATCTTGATGTGCAGGACGAGAATGCCGGGCCGCATCTGAGCTACCAGCTCTATGAGGACGATGGTATTGACCTGCCAGCAATTCTGCATGGTTACGGCGGTCGTTTCTCTCCGGTCGACACGCTGTATGGCAGTTCCGTGTACGAGCTCATGCAGGAAGGTTTTCTGTACCGTGTATACCGGGCACAGTCAGGATTGCTGGTGAGAAGTAGTGCGCAGGTGGACAGCAGCCACTCCGGTGGCGGATTGACCATCGAGATCAGCAAGGCTTGCGGAGAGCGGCCTGGCTGGTTTAGCCGCTTGCCGGGGATGCTTGCAAGCTGGTTTTAAAATACATATATAACAACAGGATATATATATTTTCCGGGTGCTGTAAGGGCTTGTGACAGTGGTCACAATCAAGTCGCGTGTGAAGTCTCAATTTTCCGTTTAACTTTCCGATATCTTTAACAAGGCACAGTTGTGCGTTTTCTGCACGCACGGAGAAAATACTGGCTGTACAGGGAATTTGAGTGGGGATAATGGTGCGGCAAACACAGACAGGCAGTAACAAATATCTGGGTAGCGGACAACTTGCTGCTCCCGGGGTAAGGATATTTGAATCGGAGCTGGATAGTCAGCAGGTTGAGCTTGTCTATACCCAGGCTCCCGTTGCGGTGTCTGCCGCTTATGCAGTTGCCGTACTGGTAACGTTCGGTTTGTGGGGGCAGGCGGGACACAATATGTTGCTGGTGTGGCTGGCTGCGCAAACCCTGCAGACAGTCGCCCGTCTCTGGCTGGTACATCAATATCGCAGCGCTACTCCCGAGAACAGGAAGCAGGCACGCTGGTCAGTTCTGTTTTTGACGGGTGCGCTTGTATCGGGTGTTGTCTGGGGTTGTATCGGGCTTTTTTTCCAGTTCTCGTGGCCGGTTGTTTACCAGACTCTTGTTATTATGAGTCTTGCCGGTGTGCTTGCCGGGGCGATTTCTTCATACGCAGCCATGTTGTCGGTGTACATCGTTTTCATGGTGCCGGCGATTCTTATCCCTGCGCAGTCACTGCTTGTGCACAGCAACAGTATCAGCGACAACCTGGGGCTGCTGTTAATGCTGTTTGCCGGTGTGCTGGTGATATTTGCGCGCAACTACAATGATAGTGTTATACAAACATTGCAGCTTCGTGAAGAGAACAAGGGTTTGTTGCAGGAAGCGGCAGCAAGCAATATGGCACTGGAGTACGAGGCACACTCCCGTCAGAGTGCGCAGGATCAGTTACTGCGTGAAAGGCAGTTGTTTACCGAGGGTCCGGTGACGGTATTTCGCTGGGCTGCAACTGATTCCCGCACCATTGAATATGTATCCGAGGCGGTTGCACAATTCGGCTATGACAGCAGGGAGCTGGTCGAAGCAAGCAGGTCCTATATCGATATAATCCACCCCAATGACGTGCAAAGATATACCGATTCAGAAAAAGAGCGGAGTGAGCATGGTGTTCAGTTCTCGGCTATTGATTATCGACTGATATGTCATGACGGGGCGGTTCGCTGGGTTTATGACTACACCGTTCCGTTACCTGACGAGACCGGTGCGTTGACGCATTATGCCGGCTACATACTCGATATTACCGAGCGCAAGCAGAATGAGTATGAATTGGACCAGGCAAGGGAACATGCGCAGGTGACGCTGCATTCGATTGCTGATGCGGTAATAACCACGGATATGAATGGCCAGATCGAATATCTCAATCCAAGTGCAGCAAGGCTAACCGGCTGGGATGCTGAAATAGCCAGGGGGTTGCCGATACAACGTATTTTTTGTCTGTTTAAAGAGGATAGTCGCGAGGAGGTCGAGGATCCGATACGACAGTGCCTGGCCTACGGCGAGACCGTCAAGGTGGACAGGGATGTTTCTCTGAAGCGGCATGACGGGGAGAATTTTTCCATTCAGTATTCTGCTTCGCCAATTTTAGCTGACAGCGGATCTGCGCTGGGCGTGATACTGGTGATCCATGATGTCACTGAAACCAGGAAGATGGAAAGGGAAATCAGTTATCAGTCAACACATGACGCGCTTACCGGTCTGATTAACCGCACTGAATTTGAGTCGCGACTCGGGTTTGCTATTGAATCAACGCGGCAGGCAGCTGAATCGCATGTGGTTTGCCAGCTCGATATTGACAAGCTGAAAATTATTAATGACACCTGCTGCCATGAGGCAGGAGACGATATGATCAGGAGTGTGGCGACAGCCTTGCAGGGCTGCCTGCGTGATTCCGACGTGCTCGGTCGTATCGGTGGTGATGAATTCGGTATTTTGTTGAAAAACTGTACGCTGCCGGCTGCGGCTGAAGTTGTCGGCGGTATGTTAACCGCCATTCGAGAATTGAGTTTTAGCAGTTGTGACCGTTCCTATGATGTGTGCGCAAGTATCGGTCTTGCGCCGGTCACAATCGCGTCCGAGAGCCTGGCGCATGTCATGAGTCAGGTAGACCTGGCCTGCTATGCAGCGAAAGACTCGGGTGGTGACCGCTTTCGTGTCTACGAATCGGGTGATAAGCACCTGGCACGCCGGCATGATGAAATGAAATGGGTAACGCGACTGACTGACGCAATCAAGACTGATCGCCTGACGCTTTATTATCAGGATATTGTACCGGTCAAGCCGGATGTTGCTGCAGGGCGCCATTTTGAAGTGCTGGTAAGGATGCTTGACGAGGAAGGTAACATTGTTTCTCCTGATACGTTTTTGCCGGCAGCAGAGCGCTATAACCTTATTACCAGTCTGGACCGCTGGGTAGTCGCTCATACCTTTTCCTGGTATGCCGAGCATACCTCTGTCGAGGTAGACAAGCTGGATACAATCTCAATCAACCTTTCAGGTGCTTCGGTCACAGATGACGGTTTCCTGAGTTTTATAAAGAACCAGTTGATTATCCATGAGGTGCCGCCCGCTATAGTCTGTTTTGAGATTACCGAAACAGCAGCGATAGCCAACTTGCAGGCGGCTAGCGGCTTTATCAACGAGCTGAAGCGTCTGGGTTGTCGCTTCGCGCTGGATGATTTTGGCAGTGGTCTGAGTTCTTTCTCTTATCTTAAAAACCTGCCAGTAGATTATCTAAAGATCGATGGCAGTTTCGTTCGGGATATGGAAACCGATGCGATTGACTGTGCAATGGTCAACTCAATTCATCAGCTTGGAGAAGTCATCGGTACAAAAACTATCGCCGAGTTTGTCGAGAATGACGGCATTCTTGCAAAGCTTGCCGAGATTGGTGTTGATTACGCGCAGGGTTACGGTATCTCCAGGCCACAAGCGTTGCATGATATGGCGTTTGCTACAAAGCAGTTAGCCTGACAGCAGCAGGGCCAGTGCAATGGCGCCGGGCAAGGCCTGTACGAAGAGGATGCTGCGTTTCACCGTGATGGCGCCAAATACTCCAGCCACGATCACACAGCTCAGGAAAAATATACTGATTGCTGCAGTTTGCTGTGCAGACAGTAATCCCCATATCAGGCCGGCAGCAAGAAAACCGTTATAAAGCCCCTGGTTGGCTGCCAACGCAGCTGTTTTCCCGGCCAGTTCGTGACCCAGTCCGAAGATGCGGCGGCCGAGGGG
>CAJQPV010000025.1 GCA_905480305.1 uncultured Gammaproteobacteria bacterium
TGCATCCGTGTTTTTGGCGCTGGTCGCCTCGTGTATTTCTCTGTTTTTCAGCAGCACAGTAATTGGTTCAGCGCCAATAAATTCGCTGATTTCACTCCACTTGACCTTGATGACACCGGCATAGGAAGTTTCAAAGTCAACAACCCCGCCATCTTCCTTCAGCACCTTGCCCATCAGGCGAGAGCCGTCTTTCATAATCAACTCATCGGCCATGACTGAAAACCCGGCCAGTAGTGTGGTCGCAAATACCAGCAGCATCGAAGCCAGACGAACTTCAAACCCCTTTTGAATTTTCACTCTTCTCCCCCTGTAGTTGTCTAGTGCCCAGCGGCTAAACCGTGGGACGGAAATCTTACCTGAGCCGGCCATGATTGCCATAGCCATTGCAGCATTTATTGGCAACTAGTCAAGATAACGGGCTTGCCACTCAAGATATTTTGCATGCGCAAAATCGGCATAGGCTGCCTTGTCAGAGAATTGACCCGGATCAAGAGCATCGTAGATGTAGTAGTTAGCCCGGCGATTGCGACTGCTCATCATGTGCCAGATCTTGTCGAGCAGTGTCTGCGGAGCGCGCCATTCGAAATCATCCTGTGATTCATAGTGCAGAAATACCGGCAGTATCGGGATACCGGTACGCAGGGAAATATCAAACGCGCCGTAGCGAAATGTCTCGAAAATACGCCGCCCCTTGCAGCCACCCTCGGGATAGAGCGCAATATTCCTGCCCTCGCCAAGTTCCTTCTCGATGGCCTCGCCTGCGGCTGCCCGGGATTCTTTCGACTCACGCTGCACATACAGGGAACCCGATGCAGTACTGATACGTCCGACAAACCACCAGTCCGCAACCTCAACCTTCGCCAGCGAATGCACCGGGAAAACAGCCGGAATACCAATATCTTCAAAGGCCGACGGGTGGTTGGCAATCAAAATATATTGCGCCGGCAAGGCTTGCAGGTTTTTCTGGTGAACCCGCAGATCAACCCCCAGTGCACGGACAAAGGTCCGCGACCACGATTGAAACATCCGGAAATAAAATCCCCGCAGCAGCGCGTGCGGCAACCAGGACAGTACATATAAAAGGAGAGTGAACAGCGTCAGTTCAATCCAGCAGATTATGCGCCATAGCAGGCGGGCAATCATTTCGAGCAACGGGCGTCTCCCTGTACATCAACCAGCCGTGAGCTTAACGAAATCGCAACGGAATGCGAAAAATTATTCACTGCGGTAACACTGGCAGGACAGATTCCGTGGTGACTTGATGAACAAGGCAAGCAAAGGGCTTGCAGCTATCAAACAGACGACCCGTTGTCCGCCCCCACATCAAACCAGTCTGTGACAGTGAACATTAATTTTTTATACCTATTTTTCAATTGGTTATACAGATGTCGCCGCCAACAGACTTGATCTTGACCGAACGGTCCAATATGGTTGGCGCATGGAAGCAAGCCATGACACACGCCAGCGCATCATCAGCGCAGCACAGGAGCTAATTTACGCTCGCAGCTACAACGAGGTGGGCGTCCAGGAAATTTGCGACCACGCCAACGTAAAAAAAGGCAGTTTTTACCATTTCTTCCCCTCAAAACGTGATCTCGCACTGGCCGTACTGGACCAGTCACAGATGTATATGTGTGACGAAATTATCAATAAAGCCTTTCATCACGACATCCCGCCACTGGCGCGCATTGAGCGGTTTTTTAACACCCTTTACGCGTTTCACAAACAGTCCAAAGAAATCAGTGGCCGCGTCTCAGGTTGCCCTTTCGGCAATCTTGGTGGCGAAATGAGCACCCAGGATGAAGACATCCGCAGCAAGGTTGACAGTATATTAAAGGCATCAGAAAAACCCTTTGAAAAGGCGCTCACTGCAGCCATTGAGCGTGGCGATCTGCAGGCCGTTGATACAGCGGCAACGGCAAAGGCCATTTTTGCCTACACGGAGGGCATCATGCTGTACGCAAAAACCAGCAATGACCCGGAACTGATTCACGAACTCGGCAAGCGCGCATTGCAACTGGCGGTACCCGTCAATAAACAGTGAGTTTTTTACCCGGTTAATTAACTGACTAGTCAACCAGCAGGAGAATATGCCATGACACAACCCGCACACAGCAGCCTGGCCGACCAACTGGGAGAAACGGTTGACGCCTTCATGTCAGCACTACCCGAAGAAGATGCACAGATTGTCGGTGCCAGCTTTGAAAAGCTGCACAGCTCCGATACCGCTGAGAGCGCCATCGCTGTCGGCGAGATTGCACCGAACTTCACCCTGCCCGATGCCACGGGCAAGACTGTCAGCCTGCACAGCAGGCTTGATGAAGGTCCGGTGGTATTGAGTTTTTACCGCGGTGGCTGGTGCCCCTTCTGCAACCTTGAACTACAGGCATTACAAGCGTTACTTCCCGAGATCAAATCACTGGGCGCCAACCTGATTGGCATCTCCCCGGAAACCCCTGATACCTCCATGACCACGGTTGAAAAACAGCAACTGCAATTTGACGTGCTCAGCGATGCAGGAAACAAGGCGGCTCGCGACTACGGCCTGATTTTTACTGTCTATGAGGAAATGCGTCCGTTGTACCTGAAGTGGGGACTGGATGTACCCGCCAGCAATGGCGATGACAGCTGGGAACTCCCCGTGCCTGCCACTTATGTGATTGATACCAAAGGTGTTGCACGTACAGCACAGGTCGACAAGGACTACACCAAACGCATGGAACCCGAACAGATACTGGCGGCGTTACGCAATCTCAAGGTATAGATACTAACGCGAACCCTGATTAAGACCCTCCACCTGGCAAGGAAGAAATATACAATACACCGATGTGGCCACCCGCTTATCCAGCACCTCGAACTGCGCCCGGCAACAGCCGGGCAGTTTCCTGAAAGGCCGGCTGTCAGGTGTTGCAGCAAGTCAAAGGTTGCGGCACTGAGTTCCGTCAGGGAGAAGAAGGACCGATGCTCTCTGGATGTTGCTCAAAACGTATATCAACCTGAACTTAGAATCTTTATAATTTCGGACCATGTTACAGTTGGTTTCTTTTCTGATGCTTCTTCTTGCTGGCTGCGGCGCGCTTGCAGAACAAGCCAGCAACACGCGCGCTAACGAGTCGCACTGGTACCTTCAGGCAGGTGCGTACGTCCACCTGGACCACAACGACGACTACAGTGGAGCACCGTTGTTTGGAAGTATCGAGCACCATAGAGCGAAAACTGGTTTGGAGGGCTCTCTGCGTTCAATAACTCCTACGGGCAGTTTACGCAGTATCTATACCTTGGAAAGAAGTTACACCCATGGAACTCGCACCCGGAGGTCAGAATCAAGCTCTCTG
>CAJQPV010000026.1 GCA_905480305.1 uncultured Gammaproteobacteria bacterium
GTGAAGAGCGCGAAGCGCTACTGGAAAGTTTGCAGGAAGGTATGACTGTCAAGGGTATCGTCAAGAACCTCACCGACTATGGTGTGTTTGTTGATCTGGGTGGTATTGATGGCCTGCTGCACATTACTGATATGGCCTGGAAGCGCGTCAAGCATCCTTCCGAAATTGTAGAAGTGGGTGCGGAGATTGACGTTAAGGTACTCAAGTTTGACCGGGAGCGTAATCGTGTATCCCTCGGTATGAAACAACTGGGTCAGGACCCGTGGGCCGACCTGGCACGCCGCTACCCGGCGAGTTCACGCCTGTTCGGCAAGATTACAAACATTGCCGACTATGGTTGCTTTGTAGAAATTGAAGAAGGGGTCGAAGGCCTGGTGCACGTCTCTGAAATGGACTGGACCAACAAGAACATCAACCCCGCCAAGGTGGTTCACATCGGCCAGGAAGTTGAAGTCACGGTGCTGGATATTGATGAAGAACGCCGCCGCATTTCACTGGGTATCAAGCAGTGTTTCCCGAATCCATGGGATGAATTCGGTGCAACCCGTAACAAGGGTGATCTGGTCAAGGGTACTATCAAGTCCATTACCGATTTCGGTATCTTCATCGGGCTGGATGGGGAAATTGACGGCCTGGTGCATCTGTCCGATATCTCCTGGCATGAGCCGGGCGAGGAGGCTGTCCGCGCCTTTACCAAGGGCGACGAAATCGAAGCAGTGGTACTGTCGGTTGATCCTGAACGTGAACGTATTTCGCTGGGTGTCAAGCAGCTTGAAAAGGATCCCTTCTCCAACTTTGTTGCCGAGAATGCCAAGGGCAGCTTCGTCAAGGGTACTGTCAAGGAAGTCGATGCCAAGGCGGCGATTATTGACCTGGGTGACGGCATTGAAGGCACCCTGCGTGCATCAGAGCTGTCTCGCGACCGTATTGAGGATGCACGTACTATCCTGACGGTTGGTGAAGAGGTTGAGGCCAAGTTCATGGGTGTTGATCGCAAGAGTCGCGCAATCATGCTGTCTGTGAAGGCCAAGGATACGGATGAAGAGAAGAGCATGATGCAGGATTACGGTTCCGGTTCTGCAGAAGCAACAACAAATCTTGGAGATGTGCTGAAGCAGCACATGAATGGGGACGAGGATTAGTCAGTCGCCTTAGGGGGTGATGGCAATTTCGTCGGGTTTACTGGAACGGACAACCTGATCCGGATTGGTGAGAAAATGACAAAGTCTGAATTGATCGAGATACTTGCGGCTAAGAACAGTCACCTTAATCACAAGGATATCGAGTTGGCCGTTAAAAGTCTGCTTGAGCAAATGAGCTGGGCACTGTCCAGTGGGCAGCGGATTGAGATCAGGGGGTTTGGAAGTTTCTCCCTGCATTACCGTCCGCCGCGCATTGGCAGGAATCCCAAGACCGGTGAATCTGTGGCGCTGGCTTCCAAGCATGTGCCGCATTTCAAGCCGGGTAAGGAGCTCAGGGAGCGAGTCAACGCCGGGCTTGCCCGGGAAAAAGCACTGTTTTAGCTCAAGCTGTTCAGATTGTTTGCCTGAGTGATGCGGTATAACCTGGCATATCCCCCCTGCTACAGGGTGGGTATGCCGGTTGACTGTTGCTGATATACAGGTACTTTTCGTCGCCGGGCTTGATGTCTAGTCACTGCTGGTTACCAATACCTTTCCCTCCCAGCTGCACGGGAAACGACTTTAATGCAGGATTTGCTCTGGTTCTTGTTACCTGTCGCCGCCGCTTTTGGCTGGTTTGCTGCCCTGCGCGGCAAGGGCAGGGTCGGTAGCTGTTCCGATTCCATTCTTGGCTCTGAATACATCAAGGGCCTCAATTACCTTCTCAATGAACAGCAGGACAAGGCGATCGACGTCTTTATTCGTATGCTGGAAGTCAATAGCGATACGGTTGAGACGCACATGGCGCTGGGTAACCTGTTCAGAAAGCGCGGTGAGGTCGACAGCGCTATTCGCATTCATCAGAACCTGATTGCACGTGCTTCATTAAGTAACGAGCAGCGTACCGATGCAGTGCTTGAACTTGCTCAGGACTACATGAAAGCCGGGCTGTTTGATCGTGCCGAGGGGCTGTTCAAGGAACTGATTGAAAATAACGTCCACCTCTCCAGCGCGCTGCCGTTGCTGCTTGATATATACCAGCAGGAAAAGGATTGGGAAAACGCGATTGCCATAGCCGACCAAATGGGATTTGTCGGGCACCAGTCGGCGCGTACCGTCATTGCGCAGTTCTATTGTGAGCTGGCTGAGAATGCCCGTGCCCGGGAAGATGTTGAAGCGGCCTGCCGACTGCTGAAGAAGGCCAGTGAGTATGACCCGCACTGTGCACGTGCCCGTCTGATCAGGGGCAATATTGCGATACACAGGGGTGAATACCAGGTTGCCCTGGAGTCGTTCGAGCAGGTGGCCGAGCGTGATATCGAACTGTTACCTGAAATTCTTGATGATATGCAGACCTGCCATACCCGGCTGGGTACGATCGATTCGATGATTGACTACCTGCAGCGTGCGACTACCCGTTACGCCGGTATCTCGCCGGTGCTGGCGCTGGCAGAGATAATAAGTCACCAGAAGGGCAGTGAGTCGGCAGCTGATTTTATTACCGGTGAGCTGGGTAAGCGC
>CAJQPV010000027.1 GCA_905480305.1 uncultured Gammaproteobacteria bacterium
CTGGGACAGGGAAAAGTTCGGGTAGTGGCTTTGTAATCATGGTTGATAATTATTGCTTCACTGCAGGATAGTCACGCAGTCACAAAGAAGTTATCGCTATCGTTACAACTGATCACTTCGGCCACATTCAGAAACACGGTCCGGGGTGAGCTGCTGTATAACGACAGGGTCAGGCCAGTTTACCGTGACACTGTTTGTACTTTTTCCCCGAGCCGCAAGGGCACGGTTCATTACGTCCGACCTTGCGTCCTTCTCGCTGGAACGGAGCCCGCTCCTGGTCCCCGTTTTCCCCTTCGCCCATGGAATTGGCATTGGCATGGTGGTACTTGACCTGCGCCTTGCTGCGCCGTTGTTCTTCAACGGCATCGACATCAGATTGCGCGCGCACCTGCACTTTGGACAACACACCGACAATTTCACGCTTGATGCGCTCAAGCATGTCAGAAAACATAGCGAAACCTTCTTTCTTGTATTCCTGTTTCGGATCTTTCTGTCCATAGCCACGCAAGCCAATACCCTGACGCAGGTAATCCATCGCCGCCAGATGCTCTTTCCAGGCACCATCAAGTATTTGCAACATCACCGCTTTCTCGAAGTGACGCACCACTTCGACACCGGCATCCTGCTCTTTCTGCCTGTAAGCAGCGACCATGTTCTCAAGAATACGCGCACGCAGTGTCTCCTCGTGCAGTTCGTCATCCTCATCCAGCCATTGCTGGACGGGCATCTCGTGACCATATTCATTGACCAAAGCCTCTTCCAGTCCGGCTATATCCCACTGCTCATCCAGTGAACCGGGCGGAACATATCCACTGATCAGTGAATTAACCACATCCTCACGAATAGCATCGACGGTTTCTGAAACATCATCCGTTTCCATCAACTCGTCGCGCTGCTCATAGACGACGGTACGCTGGTCATTCGCTACATCGTCATACTCAAGCAGCGTCTTGCGCATATTGTAATTGTGCTGTTCAACCTTGCGCTGGGCATTCTCGATCGCCTTGGAAACCCAGGGGTGCTCTATCGCCTCACCCTGTTCCATGCCCAGCTTTTGCATCAACCCGGCCACCCGGTCCGAAGCAAAAATACGCATCAGATTATCTTTCAGTGACAGGTAGAAACGACTGGAACCCGGATCACCCTGACGACCGGCACGACCGCGCAGCTGGTTATCAACACGCCGTGACTCATGCCGCTCGGTGCCGACAATATGCAGGCCACCGGCAGCAATCACTTCATTATGTCGTTTCTGCCATTCGGCAGTCACCTTTTTCAGGGTCGCCTCATCCGGGTTGTCGAGCGCATCCAGCTCAACCTGCAAATTACCGCCAAGCACAATATCGGTACCACGACCCGCCATGTTGGTAGCAATCGTGATCGCACCCGGTCGCCCGGCCTGCGCCACGATATGGGCTTCCTTCTCATGCTGCTTGGCATTCAGCACCGCATGTTTGACGTTTGCCTTCTTCAGCAACTTTGACAGGTATTCCGAGGTGTCCACTGAAGCCGTACCCACCAGCACCGGTTGCCCCTTTTGCTGACAGTCACGAACATCATTCATGATGGCCTCAAACTTCTCCTCTATGGTGAGGTAGACCAGGTCCCCCATATCATCCCTGATCATCGGGTTATCCGTCGGAATAACAAGCACTTCAAGCCCGTAAATCTGCTGCAACTCAAAGGCTTCTGTATCGGCGGTGCCGGTCATACCGGCAAGCTTTTTGTAGGTCCTGAAATAGTTCTGGAAGGTAATGGAGGCCAGCGTCTGGCTCTCGTTCTGGATGGGAACACCCTCTTTCGCTTCGACCGCCTGATGCAGACCTTCAGACCAGCGTCGACCCGGCATGGTGCGGCCGGTGAATTCATCGACAATAACCACCTTGCCTTCCTGTAAGATGTAGTCCACATCTTTCTTGAACAGCAAGGTTGCACGCATCGCTGCATTAAGATGATGCATCATGCCCAGGTTGGCTGCATCGTAAAGACTCTCGCCCTCTTTCAGCAAACCCTTGCCCGCCAGCAATCCCTCAACATGCTCATGTCCGGCATCAGTGAGGTATATCTGTTTGTGCTTTTCTTCCAGCGTGTAGTCGCCCGGCCCGTCTTCCTCTTCCTGCAGGGTCAAACCGGCCACCAGCTCGTTCATAGTGACATACAAATCCGACCGCTCATCCACCGGACCGGAAATAACCAGCGGAGTCCGCGCCTCGTCAATCAGGATAGAGTCAACTTCATCGACGATGGCAAAGTTGCGACCACGCTGTACACGTTCATCTGCCTTGAAGGCCATGTTGTCGCGCAGGTAATCAAAGCCGAATTCGTTATTTGTACCGTAGGTAATATCTGCCTCGTAGGCAGCCTTCTTTTCCTCGTGACTCAGGCCAGACACGGCCACACCGGTGGTAAGACCCATAAAGGCATAGACCTTGCCCATCCATTCGGAGTCGCGCCGTGCGAGGTAGTCATTCACGGTCACAACATGCACACCGTCTCCAGTCAGTGCATTCAGGTAGGCCGGCAACGTGGCCACCAGTGTCTTGCCCTCACCGGTGCGCATTTCAGCAATTCTGCCGCCGTGCAGCACCATGCCGCCGATCAATTGCACATCGAAAGGACGCATCTCGAGGGCGCGCCAGGCGGCCTCACGCACAGCCGCAAAAGCCTCGGGTAACAGACCATCCAGCGTCTCGCCATCGACCAGGCGTTGCCGGAATTCATCCGTTTTTGCACATAGCGCTTCATCGGACAGCGCCTTGAAATCCGGCTCCAGTTCGTTAATGCGTGCCACCTGACGTGACATACGTTTCAGCTGGCGATCATTGCGACTGCCAAACAACTTGTTAAGGATATTAATAGCCATGAACCCTGTAAGAAACCCAGTCTGCAGAAAGCAGGCATGATACCGCATGTTCCTGCAAATTAGCAGGCCGAAACAGCTTAAAACAGGGGAAAACAGTCCGGCAGAAGTACCGGCTACAGCGGACTTACTTGGCGATATATTTAGAAGGGTTAACGGTTTTGCCGTTTCGCAACAGCTCAAAATGGACATGTGGACCGGTTGATCGGCCGGTAGACCCCATCAGCGCAATCTGCTGGCCCTTTTTAACCTTGTCACCGGTCTTGACCAGGTGTTTCTGGTTATGGCCGTAACGTGTGGAATATCCATTGCCGTGGTTGACCTCAATCAGATTACCGTAACCGGAACGCTTGCCTGCCCAGCTAACCACACCGTCACCCACCGTAATGACTTCGCTGCCTTTCTTACCCGCAAAATCCAGCCCTTTGTGGAAATCCTGCTTACCGGTGAACGGATCATTACGTTTGCCATACTTCGAGGATAACCAGCCATCAGCCACCGGCTTGCCGGAAGGCATTACGCGCTCATGCAGGCTGCGGCTCATCAACAGCGACTCCAGCACGGACAATTTCTGTTCCCGGTCCTGCATCTCGCTGCCGAGCGCGTCCAGCATTGACAGGAAATCAGCCAGCGGTACAGATTGCACGGCCTCACTCTCACCCGGACCACCCACAGCCGGAACGGCATCAAAATCAAATTCTTCCTTGTCCAGACTGCCCTGTTCAACGAGCCGGTCTCCGAGTGCATTCAGGCGCAGCATTTGTCCCTGCATCTTGCCAATCCGCAAGGTCAGGGCATCAAGATCAGCCTGTGCACTACGACGTGCCTCGGCGATTTCAGCCTGCTGACCCTCGACCATACCCTGCCATTTGACAACATGTTGCTGCTCGTCTGCAGCAAACCGGGTTCCAGTATAGACCGCAGCGGCGATCAGGATGATCACCCCGGTGACCGCGCTAACACCGAAATGCAACAAATTCAGTTCAAAATTCCAGACCTGTCCGCGCTTGTTTGTAAACAGTATAATGTTCATCTATAAACCTGTTAGTAATCCTATGAACAATCCCTTGCAAATTAATAAATTGTCGGGCGGTAAATACGCCCGCCTTGTCGCCAGGGCGAGGGCCCTGATGGAGTTACAGGTATTGGTGCATAATCTGCTACCTGAACCCCTGAACACGCACTGCCGGGTACTGGCAGTCAGGGACGAAACCCTGATTCTGGCAACCAACTCACCCGTGTGGGCGGCCCGACTGCGTTTCCATGCGCCTCTCCTAGTAAAACAGCTGTACGATCGCGGAACTGTGAAGTTGCGCACAGTACGGGTTCGGGTTCGACCGCCGGAAAAAGCCCTTGCTCCCCCGCCAGTCCGTCGCCAAGCCGCTCTGAGACCGGGCAAAAGCGGTGTCGCCGCGCTGCAACAGGCTGCACAGACTATATCGGACCCCGGACTGAAAACTGCACTGCTGAGACTTGCCAATCGAGAGAATTTCCGCTGAAGGGTTCCTCTCAGTGGAAATCAGTACGCTATGAGGAAATCAGCTCAGCTGGCAGGCACTGGCTGCAGGAACGAGATCGGGGATTCGTTGGCATCGCTAAATGTCACTTCTTCCCAGGCTGACTCGTCCGCCATCAGTGCACGCAACAGCTTGTTATTCAAGGCATGCCCTGACTTGTAACCACTAAAAGCACCAATCAGGCTGTGGCCAAGCAGGTAAAGATCACCAATCGCATCAAGAATCTTGTGCTTCACAAACTCATCGCGGTAGCGCAAGCCATCCTCATTGAGAACCCGGTAGTCATCCAGCACCACAGCATTATCTAGACTGCCGCCCAGCGCCAGCTTGTTTTCCCGCAACTGTTCGATTTCGTGCATAAAGCCAAAAGTTCGCGCCCGACTGACTTCCTTGACGAAAGACGTCGTGGAAAAGTCAATTTCGGAGTGCTGGGTTTTCGACTTGAACACCGGATGATCAAATTCGATGGTAAAACCAACCTTGAAGCCGTCAAAAGGCTCAAAGCGCGCGATCTTGTCGCCATCTTCCACTTGTACCGGTCTTATGATGCGGATAAACCGCTTCGCAGCATTCTGCTCTTCAATACCTGCAGACTGTATCAGGAATACAAACGGTCCGGCACTGCCATCCATAATCGGGACTTCAGCAGCACTCAGGTCGATGAAGGCATTATCAATACCCAAACCTGCCATGGCGGAAAGTAAATGCTCGACAGTCGAAATCCGAACATCCTTATTGACCAGCGTTGTAGAAAGGCGGGTGTCACCGACATTTTCAGGTCGAGCCTTAATCTGGGTAACCGTTTCCAGATCAACACGACAGAATACGATACCGGTATCAACCGGTGCGGGTCGTAAAGTCAGGTAAATTTTTTCACCCGTGTGCAAACCCACGCCGGTAGCGCGAATCACATTTTTGAGAGTACGTTGTCGAATCATGGCCTTATATCCCTCTTGAAACAGCCGTTTTCCTCAGACAAGTACCAGAAAAGCCGCGGTGACTTTAACACACACAAAACACCCTGCATAGCAGCTGTGTCAACAAGAGTGCATTCAGGCTCTTATATAGGTAAAGCTTATCCCTGCATAAGGCATGCAAATAACCAGACAAACCTCCCTTGCGGTCCTGGCTGCCCCTCAGCCAGGACCCGCCCGCTCCCCCACCTGCTCGCTATAGCCTAGTCAGCCTGGCGACGTAAAAATGCCGGGATATCCAGATAATCCATATCCTCTGCATTATTGCCACCTGCTGCCTGCGCCCGTTGCGCCGCCTTGTTCTTGTTGCGCAGCACCGTCGGGCGATCAAAGTCTTCACCACCGGCGGCTGTGGTAGCTGGCGCTTTTTTGACATGTACCAAAGACGGTTTGTCGCTTGGCATTGGCTTGGCACCCGCACCCAGACCGGTAGCAACCACGGTAACGCGCAATTCGTCGCGCATATCCGGGTCAATTACGGTACCCACAACTACGGTGGCATTTTCAGAGGCGAATTCCTTGACCGTATTACCAACTTCCTCGAATTCCCCGATAGCCAGATCCATTCCGGCGGTGACATTCACCAGAATGCCATTGGCACCCATCAGGTCGATATCTTCCAGCAACGGACTGGCGACAGCCGCTTCAGCCGCTTCACGCGCCCGGTCTTCACCCTTGGCTGTGCCGGAACCCATCATCGCCATGCCCATTTCCGCCATCACTGTGCGAACGTCCGCGAAGTCAACATTGATCAGGCCCGGGCGGGTAATCAGCTCAGCAATACCCTGCACTGCTCCCAGCAATACATCGTTTGCGGAGCGGAAAGCATCCAGCAGGCTGATCTGCTTGCCGAGCACCGACTGCAACTTCTCGTTCGGAATGGTAATCAGCGAATCCACATACTGACTGAGTTCCTTGATGCCATTGTGTGCCACATGCAGGCGCCGGCTGCCCTCAAAGGTAAACGGCTTGGTCACGACAGCAACAGTCAGAATGCCCATTTCCTTGGCAACACTGGCGACCACCGGTGCGGCACCGGTACCGGTTCCACCGCCCATTCCGGCAGTGATGAACAGCATGTCAGAACCCTCGATAACTTCGGCAATCCGATCACGGTCTTCCTGCGCAGCCTGGCGCCCAACATCCGGATTGGCACCGGCACCCAGACCCTTGGTAATATCCGCACCAATCTGCAGCGTGGTACGCGCCCCCATATTTCTCAAGGCCTGTGAATCAGTATTCGCGCAGATGAACTCCACGCCGTCGATATTTGCTTCCACCATATGCTGCACGGCATTACCGCCACCGCCACCAACACCGATCACCTTGATTACTGCACTTTGTCCACACGAATCGAGTAGTTCAAACATGATGTCTCCTCCTTACAGAAACAACAATTAAGCCCAAAGAATTAACGTTAATATAAAGTGCTGCCATGCCAACCTCACTGATCACAACTACACTTCTGCGACTAATACCAACCACCTACCAACTATCTAAAAGTTTCCCTGAAACCAGCCCTTCATCCTTTCCCACACACTACGCACACCCTTACCCAAACCAGTATCCAGCGACCGCTGATCACGGTTGTGATGACCAAACAACAACAATCCGACACCGGTCGCAAAAATCGGATTTCGTACAACATCTACCAGCCCGGTTACATACTGGGGCACACCCAGCCGCACCGGCATATGAAAAACCTCTTCTGCCAGGTCAACCAGTCCCTCGATCTTGGCACTGCCACCGGTGAGCACTATGCCGGCCGCAATCAGGTCTTCGAAACCGCTGCGTCGCAGTTCTGCCTGGATCAACGTCAGTAATTCCTCGTAACGTGGTTCGACCACTTCGGCCAGCGTGTGCCGGGCAAGCCGGCGTGGCGGGCGATCACCCACACTCGGCACCTCGATACTTTCCTCGGCACTGGCCATCTGGGTCAGCGCACAGGCGTACTTGATCTTGATTTCCTCGGCATGCTGTGTCGGCGTGCGCAATGCAACTGCAATATCATTGGTCACCTGGTCACCGGCAATAGGAATCACCGCGGTATGACGGATGGAACCCTCGGTGAACACGGCGATATCGGTTGTACCCCCACCGATATCGACAATAGCAACACCCAGTTCCTTTTCATCCTCTGTCAACACCGAGTAACTGGAAGCAAGCTGCTCAAGAATAATGTCATCAACTTCAAGCCCGCAACGACGTACGCACTTGATGATGTTTTGTGCAGCACTGACTGCACCCGTCACCATATGCACCTTGGCCTCGAGACGCACCCCGGACATGCCCACCGGTTCACGAATACCTTCCTGGTTATCGATAACAAATTCCTGCGGCAGGATGTGCAGAATTTTTTGATCTGCGGGAATCGCCACCGCCCGCGCAGCATCAATGACGCGCTCGATATCACCGGGAGCGACTTCCTTGTCCCGGATAGCCACAATGCCATGCGAGTTCAGACTGCGAATATGGCTGCCCGCAATACCTGCGAAGACAGAGTGAATCTGGCAACCGGCCATAAGTTCCGCTTCTTCCACGGCACGCTGTATTGAATGCACGGTGGATTCAATATTGACCACAACACCTTTCTTGAGACCACGCGAGGGATGCGAGCCGATACCAATAACTTCCAGCTCACCTTCCGGCATCACCTCGCCGACTATCGCCACCACTTTCGAGGTGCCAATATCCAGGCCTACTATTAAATTCTTCTCAATTTTCTTCGGCATTCCAATATTCCTGACCATCTAACCCTGTTTCACATCTGCGTCGTCCAGAACCGTCTGGTTCCAGTCGACAGAAAAACCGTTGCTGTAACGCAGATCAACACGCTGCAGCGCATCCAGTCGTCCGGCAAACACCACTGGCCAGGCGCGCACAAACCGTTGCAGCCGTTGCCTGCCATCGGTGCGCCCCAGCTCCAGCAACACGGCATCATCAAGTTGCAAATGCCATGCACGGCGATTGTCCAGCGCCATGCGTGTGACCCTGACGCCCAGTGGAGCCAGCGTCTCCGACACCCGCCGGAAATTCTCCAGCACCTTCAGCTCATGACCATCCGGTCCGGCCAGTGAAGGCAGCTCTATCGTTACATTTGCCTGCAGAGGCACAAACGGCTCACCCGCCTTGTTAAGAAATCCCTGTTCACCCCAGTGGGCCACCGGCTGCTGCTCCTGAATCTGCAGACGCAAAGTCCCCGGCCAAACCCGTTTAACACTGGCTTTATTTACCCAGGGCAATGCTTCAGCCGCTGTCCGTATCGCCGCCACATCGACGGTAAAGAAACCACCGGTTGCATAGGGAGCAACCGCTGCCTGCAATTGCTGCTTGCCGAGATATTTGAAATCACCTTTTACCTCGACCACATTCAGTGGAAAGCGATACGGATCTGACAACCAGAGTTTGCCGGCAAAAATCGTGGCTGCCAGTACTGCAACCAGCATCAAACCGCTCACTGAACGCGTATGACGTTTCAACAACTTAGCCAGACCCGGCATTAACGGTTGTCTTGACCTAGGCACAGTCTGCCTCCCTGCCAGCGGCTGAAACTGCATCCAGGCTGGTGTCCAGTATCCTGCAAACCAGCTGGCTGAAATTCAGCCCGGTTGCCTGCGCCGCCATGGGCACCAGACTGTGGCCGGTAAGACCCGGCACGGTATTCACCTCGATAAACCAGGGCTGTCCGGCAGCATCCAGCATAAAGTCCACCCGTCCCCAACCGTTTGCAGCAACCGCTGCGCTGGCTGCCAGCGACAGTGACTGCAACTGCGACTCCATGGCCGCGTCAAGACCACAGGGAATCAGGTAGCGGGTGGTATCTGTTTGATACTTAGCTTCATAGTCATAAAAAGTGTTCGGGGTTTCCAGTCGTATCAACGGCAATACTTCATCACCCAGGATGCCGGCGGTATATTCAACGCCGTCTATCCATTGCTCGGCAAACACTTCACTGTCGTAACGTGCGGCCAGCTCCCAGGCCGCGGACAAACCATCAGCCGTGTCAACCTTGCTGATGCCAATACTGGAACCCTCATGTGAAGGTTTCATGATCAGCGGGTACTGCAGATGGTCTTTTGCAGCCAGCACTTCAGCCGCACTGGAAAACACGGTAAAGGCCGGCGTTGCTATGCCGGCACTTTGCCAGACCTGCTTGGTCCGCAGTTTATCCATTCCCAGCGCAGACCCCAGCACACCACTACCGGTATACGGCATGCCGAGTGTTTCCAGCATCCCCTGAATAACACCATCCTCACCACCGCGACCATGCAAGGCAATAAAGGCGCGCGTATAGCCCTGGTTAACCAGGACATCATGCAAATTACATTCAGCCGGATCTACA